>NZ_DDHH01000057.1:51953-329288 GCF_002338015.1 Rhizobium sp. UBA1881 | reverse complement strand
CGGTTCTCCTCAACGATCCGGAAACGGGCTTGTGGCGATGGCGTCCCCTCCTTGGGACGCCATCGCCACCCGTCCTCCGGGAAACTTACACGGCCTGCTTGAGCGCCGCCTTCTCGGCGCGGAGCTCGTCGATCGAGCGGACGTTGCGGCGTGCGGCACCTGCCCATTCACGGGTCTTTACCGTCGATTTCGCCAGACGTTCCTTGGCGGCCGGGACTGCATCCGCATATTGCGGCAACCAGCGCGCCTGGGCGACAACCATTTCATCGACCATCTGCCATACCTCTTCCGGCGTCGCCACCGCGCCGACCAGCGGGTCGTGCAGGACGGCGAGCTTCAGGAGATCGATGTCGCCGCTGATGGCGGCATGAACCGACATGCGCTGGACGTTGATCGACGCCACGCAAGTCGCAGCACAGGCTTCCGGAATGGTGATGCCGGAGACCATGTTGATGCCGAAGCGATCGACGAAGCCGGGCGATTCGATGATCGCATCAGAAGGCAGGTTGGTGATCACGCCGTTGTTCTTGAGGTTAAAGTGACCGCGATAGACACGGCCGGTCTCCAGCGCCTCGAGAATGTGGCTGGCGTGCTCGTTGGAGCGCTTGGCCGGATCGATCGGCTTTTCGGCCGAAGCGAGGAACTGCGGGAACTCCGTCTCGAACCAGTTGCGGGTTTCGGTGGAGTGGCGAAGATAGCCGCCGGTTTCGCCATGGATCCAGTCGGACATGTCGATCCATTTGGTGATTTCGTCAGGCCGCTTGCGGTACCAGGGCAGGTATTCCGACAGGTGACCGTTGCTCTCCGTCGAATAAACGCCGAAGCGCTTTAGGACGTCGATGCGCAGCTTTTCCTGCTGCGAGAACACAGGATGCGCCTCGAAGGCGGCAACCAGCTCTTCCTTGCCGATCTTGCGGCCGTTGAGCTTCAGATCGACGAACCAGGTCTGGTGGTTGATGCCCGAGCAGATATAGTCGAGCTCGGAGACCGACTTCGCGCCAAGCACTTCTGCGATCTGTTCGGCGCCGTGCTGGACGCCGTGGCAGAGACCAACGGTATCGACCTTGCCGTATTCGATCGCGGCCCAGGTGTTCATCGCCATCGGGTTCGCGTAATTAAGGAACTTGGCGCCGGGCTCGGCGACTTCGCGAATATCCTTGCAGAAGTCGAGGATGACTGGAATGTTGCGCTGACCGTAGAGAATGCCGCCGGCGCAGATCGTGTCACCGACGCACTGGTCGATGCCGTATTTCAGCGGAATTCTGATATCGTCGGCATAAGCTTCCAGACCACCGACGCGCACACAGCTGATGATGTAGCGAGCGCCGGTCAGCGCTTCACGGCGGTTGGTCGTCGCCGTCACCTTGGTCGGCAGTTTGTTCGATGCAACAATCGTATCGAGGATCTGCTTGATCATCTGCAGATTGTGCTCGCTCATGTCCGTGAGCGCGAACTCGATATCCCGAAATTCTGGAACGCACAGAATGTCGGTGAACAGCTTTTTCGTGAAGCCGACGCTGCCTGCGCCGATGATAGCGATTTTGAAACTCATGATCCTAGCCTCGATGCGATTAAGATGCCGGATTTGGACAGCAGGAAGAAGAATAGGCCGCGGGCTTGCGTCCGACGACGAAAAAGGCCAGAAATCCGGCTTATTCTCCTCCCCGCCGCTCCATGAGCCCGGCGGTGTTCTCTCTCTTGGGGCGGATTATGCGTAAAATCTTCAAGGCCGCCAGAGAAGGATTATGCTTTCATGGGTAATTTTGTGCTGCAGGATTTGATCGATCGTGGGCCGTCCATGCGAACGGTTTCCCTGCCGCGCGGCCGACAATCCCTGCATACCATGCCAACAAGCACCGGTTACGAAGTGCGCGAGAATGCCACCTATGACTGGGATGGACGCAAGCGCGGGCAGACGCCTTTTACCGTGTTGCAGCACACGATTAGCGGTGCTGGCAATCTACGCTACGAGAATCGCGAACTGCGGGTGAAGGAGGGCGAGACTTTGCTGGTGCTGGTGCCACACAATCATCGCTACTGGCTGGAGGACGGCGATCGCTGGGAGTTCTTCTGGATCTCGATGAACGGCGAGGAAGCACTGCGCATTCACCGATCTATCCTCGCGGTCACCGGTCCGATCTTGAAACTGCAGCCGCGGACGATCGAACATCTTGCCGATTGCAGCCTACGGCTAATCACTGGCGGCGAAACGCCTGGCTTGGCGTCGTCAATTGCCTATGAGGCGGCGATGGCCCTTTATGACGACGTGTTCGGCTCGCATCCCGTATTCAGCGAAGAGTACCGGACCATGCAGCACGTCATCGACTACATTACCGACAATCTTGAAAAGCCGCTACCGGTGGAGGACCTCGCCAGGGTGGCAGGCCTCAGCCGCGCGCATTTTTCTCGCATGTTCGCCGCCAACGAAGGCCTCCCGCCGGCCGAATATGTGCTGCAGAAGCGCTTGAAACGGGCGGTCAAGCTGTTGACGAAGACTGCCCACATGCCGGTCAAGGAAGTGGCGATCCGCTCCGGCTTTGAGGACGCCAACTATTTCTCCAAAGTGTTCCGTCGGGTCTACGGCACCAATCCCACGGAGTTTCGCACGACCGGCATGTATGCCAGCGTCGGCAGACCGCACTGATGGCAGCCGGGCTGGTTCAATCCGAAGACTTTTGCGGTGGGCCGCCATGATCGGCGTCGGAGGGCGCCGATGCGGATGGCAGCGGCCGCGACCCGACATAAAATGCACATCCCCCGATCAGCAAGCCGACAAAAAGTGCGAGCCATATGCCCGGTCTTGCCGCGAGGTAGAACACCACATAGCCCCCAGCCATGCCGGTGAGCGCCATGGCCTTGGCACGCATCGATATCGCGCCCTGGTCGCGCCACGCCCGCAGCGTGGGGCCAAACGTCGGATGGTTCAGGACCCAGGTTTCGAGACGGGGCGACGAGCGGGTGAAGCACCAGACGGCTAGGATCAGGAAGATGGTCGTCGGCATTAGCGGCAGCAACGCCCCGATAAAGGCGAGGACCAGCATCAGTATGCCAAGGATAAAATATCCTGCACGCAAAGTGAGGGCGGTGACGCGGCCGGGTTTCACAGACATCTTCCGGTTTATAGAGGGCGCAGTATCCCTTTCACGACAGCGTGGCGCAATGCAAGATACATGGTCATTTTTCCGGTAATCGCCGCTATTCTGCCGCCTCCCGCAACGCTAGCGGCTCGCTGTCCTGCAACTGGCGAGCATTGGGAAACAGATTGTGCCGAAGACCGACTAGCGCCATCAGGATCTTGCGCACCGCCGACGACCTGACAGGGCCACGAACCGTATCGATCGCGGCATCGACCAACTGCAGCAGCGACTGGTCCGGCTGCGTCTCGGGCGTGCGCCGTCTTTCCGCGTAGAAATACGCAACAGCATCGAGAACCTCGTCTACGGCTGCACGCTGGTCTGCGAGAAGCGGCCCCTTGCATGCCTGCAGATCGACGACGCTTGTTCCAACCCGCATATCCTTCAGCATGTCCGCCTGGGTGACAGCGGAATCCTGCGCCAACGAGGCAAGACGCGGTACCATCAGCGAAAGACGATCCAGCATCGTATATAGCAGGGCCTGGGGGTCGCGCTTCTGCGACTTGCGCGCCACAGCGGCTATATCAGCCCATGCGGCCTTGAAGAGCCTACGCGCGCTCCACTCCGCGCCAACTGACCTAACCACGGCCGCAATACCGATCGCCATCAGCGTTCCGAGGACCGTCGAGAGATTGGCATTCAGGAAGGAGGCGAGATCGAAACTAGGCCTCGATTGCAGTGTCAGCATCGTCGGTATGTTGGCGGACAAAGCCATTCCGAGCAGGAAGGTCGATGGGCGCGCGATCAGCACGCCAAGCGGCAGAAAGAGAAAGCTCAGCGCCAGCACGAGCGAGGAGAATCCGCTGAGAACGGGCATTACCGCGAATACAAACACGAAGCTGAGAACAATCGCGACCATGCTGAAGATCATGAACTTGCGAATAATCGGCGTCGGATTGTCCATCGCGGCAAAGAAGCAGATGAGAATGCCTGCGATCACAGGTGCACCGGCGCCGCTGCTCCAGCCTGTCATGATCCAGAAGACCGTGCCCAGCACGATGGCCAGCGCGGCCGAAAAACCGGAGAAAAGCGCCATGCCATAGTCTCTGTGAATCGGGCGCGCGCTTTTCTGCTTGAAGCCGAACGACTGCCCCTTCCAGGCAGGCCGTGATCCCGAGGCAATATGCAGCCGCAAGCCCACGCATTCGTTCCAGATCTCCAGCAGGTCGCGCAGCCGGGCTGAGAAATCCAGCACCAGCAGATCCTGCCACCCGCTTGAACACATCGCTTCAGCCTCAAGCGCCTGAAGCGGCGCCAGCATCTCGCTGTAGCACTCCTCCGACATCGGCTCGTTTGTCCGCATCCACGCCTCGGCATCAGCAATGAGCTTCTTGACGGCGTGTGTGTGTTCGTACCCCGTCCTTGTTAGCGCGCGATCCACATCCACGAGGCCGGACACCACGGGCAGGAGCGTGATCATGTGACGCTGCAACTCGCGTGAAGCGCCGACGAGCTGACTGTGGCTTGACGTGTCGTAGGACACGTGGGTCGTGAACGTTCTGATATCGGCGGCCTCGGCCGCAAGACGGCCGGATGTGCGCATCAGTGTGGGATCCTCCGGGCGTCTGTCGAGTGCTGCCGCAATCAGAACAGATGCATCGCTCAACCAAGCATCGATGCGCGCCGTCAGTACGGGACCGGCATGACGTGGAAATACAACTCGGTTGATGACTGCCGCGCAGATGATTGCGACAGAGATTTCTATGACGCGCGAGGTGGTATAGGTAAACACTGCCGACGGGTTGTCGACCAGCGGAAAGCTGGTGAGCGCGGCCGTGTAACCTGCCAGCATGAAACCATAGCTGCGCGGTGTGCGGTCGAGCAGGCTGATCGCGAGGCAAACCGCGACCCAAAGCGCGATCGCCAATGTCAGCAATTCCGGCGCATTCACGAGATTGGGCACGAGAATGATGCTCATCGCCCCACCCGCCGCTGTGCCGACCAGGCGATAGACCGCCTTCGAGGTGCTTGCGCCTGATAGCGGATGGGCAACGATGTAGACGGTAGTCACAGCCCAATAGGGATTGGGCAGGTCAAAGCACAAGGCAATGAACAGCGCCAGCATGGCTGCAATGAATGTCTTAATCGAGAAAACCATGTCCCACGTATCGGGGAGCCAGGTGAGCTTCTTGCTTGCCATGGGAAACCGGAGGTGAGCGCTACAGCTTGTAATTTCGATCGTTTACGTACTATTCGCATACGAATTAAAATAAAACAATATGCTTTACTGCGCGAGCGAGCGCCTTTAGCGCTCTTTCAACGAGAAACAGCAAGGGACGGACGCAGAGGATGACAAGGCAGACGAAACCCTTGAGCCGTAGAGCAGCGGTCACCTCCAGCATGCTACAGGCGGGAAGCATCTGGAAGCGCATGGCGGAGAAGGCGCTGGCAGAGGACGGAATTTCGGCGTCGCGCGCCAATCTGCTGCTTCTGGTCAGCCGGTCGGGCGGCGGTGTCCGCCAGGTTCAGCTTGCCGAAAGCCTCGGCCTCGCCAGCCAATCGCTGGTCCGCCTGCTGGATGAACTCACCGCCGGTGGTCATATCGAACGCAAAGACGACCCGGACGACAGGCGTGCCAAAACAATTTGGTTGACCCCCGACGGACAGCAACTGGCAGAACGCGTCGAACGCGTCATCGCGTCATTGCGCAACAGAGTGCTTCGCAACGTCGATGATGCCGACATCGAGGCAGCCCACCGCGTCTTGAATGCCATTGTGCGGGCAAGTGTAGAAAACTCTACCGATGACTGAGACCAAAAGGATATAGAAGTGTCACAAACAAATAGCCAGATTCGACGAATAGTAAACACGGCAATTAAGTGCTGCTGGCAATATTGCAACATCAACTAAATAAAAATGGAGATGCCACGCAATACATCACTTTAAGTAGATGAATTTTATTTGCTCGAATATTCTTCCTCATATAAAAGACATTACAAATAAAAAACACCACCCTGGAAACGCCCTTCACTTCACCTGCAGCATGATGATGTCAGGATTGAAAAATGAAGGCCGCAAATAACAGTATCGACCCCAAGGACCGTAAGATACTATCTGTATCGCGTATCCTAGGTTATGCGTTTGCATTTATGCTGATTTTTATCATCGCGATGGCGATGGTTCCCAACCAATTCTTCATCGTCTCGACACGGGCGGTGATCAACGCACCGGTGCAGCTGATCGCTTCTCCCATCTACGGCAGGGTAGATAAGATCTCACTGCAGGTTGGCCAGGTCGTCAATCTCGGCGACGTCATGGCAACGGTCTCAAACCCCAACCAAGATCAGACATCTCTGACGGGACTCAGGCTGGAAAAGCTCGATCTGACCGAAAAGCTCAACAACACGACCAGCGTAGCGGCCGAGCGCACCGAGCAACTTAACAAGGTCAAGACGCAGATCGACAGCGTCAAGGCGGGCGTTCTGAGTGAACTCTCGGCAGTGATCGTCAATTCTGAATTCAACGTCCAAACCTATCAGGCCCGCCTCAACGAGCAGGACGCGCTGCTGCAGCGCCAGCAGACGCTCCTTAAAAAAGGCCTGATTTCCGACAGTAGTCTTGAGCCACAGCGCCAGAAGCGCAATGCAGCCCAGGCCGAGCTTGATTCCGCCAAGGGCGAGCTACGCCGCAACGAGATTGTCCAGTCGCTTGTCGGCCGCGATATCTATACCGGCGGCACTGTTGCCGCGAACCTGCTGACGCTCGAGATGCAACGCACGAAGCTCGCCGGCGACATCGCCGAGGACAATATCGAAATCAACCAAATGACGGAGCGCAAGCAGCAGGTCGAGAACCTGATCTCGCGCGAGGAAGGACGCCTCGGCAAGACCGGTGCGGCCGAGGTCACCGCCGAGCGCCACGGCCAGATCGTCAGCGTCGACGCATCCTTCGGCGATTTCGTCATGCAGGGCCAGCCGGTCGCCAAGTCGCTCGACTGCACCGAGGCCTTCGCCGCGGCCGTCTACCGAAGCCGTGACGTGACCGCGCTCGAGATCGGCACGCCCGCGATGGTCAACTTCCGCAGCCTTGGCGTGAAGCGCAGCGGGCACATCTACAAGATCGTCCGGTACTTTAACTCCGGCCCAGAAAACCGCTATTTCGCGAAATTCCCCGAGGCCGAGGGCCATGAGGTCTATGTTCTGGTCAAGATCGACGAGCCGACCGCCCAGGACGGCAGTGTTGCCCAGCAGAACAACGACAAGTTCTTCGGATGCCACGTCGGCGAGGATGTCATCGTCTCTCTCGGCGAGACCATCACCTCGCGTATCGCGCGGTACTCGATGGCTGTCGTTGCCGGGCTGACATCGCCGGCGATTGTTCTGTCCGCATCCACATCGCTGGACAAGGGCACCGGTCCGCAACCGCCGGCCGACAAGACTGCGACACCCTGAAGAGCCAAGCTGAACGTTTATCCGCGTATTGCGAGGGGCGAAAATGAAGGGCATGAACTCGTCAATGGGTGAGGTTTGGCGCGGGTTGATCGCATCACTCCTGGCTGCCATGCTGTTTGCAGCGGCAATCGACGCGGCGCGTGCCGATGATGAGGCGAAGACGCAGCTCGCCTGCTCGATGTGCGACGCGCTGGCCGCCAAGATGACGGGCGAGCCCGAGCAGCCATTCTTCTTTCGCAGTTTCGAGCCGGCCAATGGCGGTTCGGCGCTGCATCCGTCGCTGGAGAATACCGGCTTCACCTACGACAATGCGCTTGCGATGATGGCGCTTTACGGCTGCCAGCGTACAGCCGAAGCCCGCCGCGTTGCCGATGCGCTGGTGGTCGCGCTTGAAACCGACCGTCACTACCACGACGGTCGCCTGCGCAACGCCTATCGCTCCGGCACGGTCATTCCGGGCAAGGAAGGCATGTTGCTTCCAGGCTATTGGAGCACGGCGAGCAATTCCTGGATCGAGGACGGCTATCAGGTCGGAACTGCGACCGGCAGCACAGCCTGGGGCGCGCTCGCCCTGCTAATGGCCTATGAGGAAACCGACCAGCAGGCCTATCTCGACTCCGCCCGTAAAATCATGGATTGGATCCACCGCAGCACGGCCGATCCGAAGAATGACGGCTATTTCGGCGGCTTTTTCGGTCATGAGCCGACGCCTGAGCGGATGACCTGGAAGTCGACGGAGCATAATCTCGACGTCTACGCCGCCGACAGCTGGCTCGCCCGGCTAGATGCGGGTGGCGACTGGACGCACCAGGGCGACAGCGCACTGCAGTTTCTCAAGACCATGTGGAACGAGCCGGAAGGCCGCTTCTATATCGGCAGCGTGCCCGACAGCAACGCTCCGAACGTGGGCATGTCGGGCCTCGACGCCGAACTCTGGCCGCTGATCGCGGTTCCGGAATTCAAATCCAGGGCCGATCGCGTGATGGAATGGACTGACCTGAACCACGGGGTGGAGGGCGGCTACGACTTCAACAACGACCGCGATGGCGTCTGGCTGGAAGGCACGGCGCAGGCCGCGCTCGTGCTTCGCGAGACCGGCCAACCCGAAAAGGCCGAACCGCTTTTTGCCACCATCGCCAAGCAGCGCGAGCCCGGCGGCCTCGTCTACGCCACGGAAAACGAGCAACTAACGACAGGCCTGCAGGTCGGGCCGAACTCGGCGCCCGGCGACTTCAAGTACTACCGACTGCCGCATATCGGCGCGACCGGCTGGGCCGTTCTTGCCGCTCTCGATATCAACCCCTTCGTCGGCCTGAAAGGCCAGATGAAGGCCAGCAGCAAGGATGGTCCATGTCCCCCGAAGTAGTCACCTTGTCGGATTCAATACTGTTCTCACTGCTGGCGATCGCGCTGATCGTGGGCTGCGCCTGGCTGCTGGACGCCAATCGCGGCAAGGACCGCGTCATTTTCGGCACGATCCTGGTCGTCATGCTCCTGAACTATCTGTATTTCCGCATCACCAAGACATTGCCGGACTTCGAGTGGAGCCCCTACGCGATCTGGCCGCGCTTCTATCTCGGCTTCGAAGTGGTCGTCATCTTCTACACGGTGCTTTCGATCGTCTTCTTCTTCAAGCGGACCGACCACAGTGGCGCCGCCGACGCCAGCGAAGCGCTGATCGCGCAACATTCGCGCCACCCGGCCGTCGATATCTTCATCTGCACATACAACGAAGAACTGTCCATTCTGGAGCGCACGATCCTCGCCGCCAAGGCGATCGACTACAGCAATTTCACCGTCTGGGTCCTGGATGACGGACGCCGCGATTGGCTTGAGGATTACTGCAACGAGATCGGCGTGCGCTATCTACGCCGCAACGACAACGTCGGCGCCAAGGGCGGCAACATCAACAACGCGGTACGACGTTCCGCCGAGGACACCAACGCCCCCTTCATCCTCATTCTAGATGCCGACTTCGCGCCGCAGCGCGGCATCCTGAAACGAACGGTGGGCCAGTTCATCGACACCGAAATCGGCCTCATCCAAACGCCGCAGTTTTATTACAATGCCGATCCGGTCCAGCATAATCTGCTAGCCTCGAAGGCATGGGTCGACGATCAGCGCATCTTCTTCGACGTCATGCAGCCCTCCAAGGACGGATGGGGCGCAGCCTTTTGCGTGGGAACGTCCTGTATCGTCCGCCGTGATGCGCTCGATATGATCGGTGGCATGCCGCAGGAGACGGTGACTGAAGATATCCACCTCACCTATCGCCTGATGCAGAAGGGCCTGAAAACCCGCTGGCTCAATGAACGCCTGAGCGTCGGTCTTTCGGCCGAGAGCCTCTCGGGATATATCACACAGCGCTGCCGCTGGTGCCTGGGCACCATCCAGGTGGCGCTCCTGAAGGATGGCCCGTTTCTGGGACGCGGCTACACCTTGATGCAGCGGCTGCACTATTTCCACGGCCTGCTCTTCTGGTTCTGCCGGCCCTTCATCCTGCTCCTTATGGCCGCCCCACTTCTCTTCTACTTCCTCGGCCTGCCTGCCATTCTGATGGAGCCGGAGGCGTTCTTCCTCTATGCGCTGCCGATGGTCGCCGGCATGTGGACATTCCATTCCTGGGTTTCCGGGCGGCGGAGCCTGCCGCTTTTCACCGAGGTTTCGCAGATGGTCTCGGCCATTCCGATCACCATCGCCCTCATCCACGCCCTCTTCCACCCCTTCGGCCGGCCATTCAAGGTTACCGCCAAGGGTGAAGATCGCGGGCGTGTGGAGGTGCTTTACCCGATCGCCGCGACGTTCTTCGCCATCATTGTGCTGACCTTCGTCGGCATGCTCAACGGACCATTGCTCAGCACTTACAACGATCTCGACGGCTTCAGCGTCGCCTGGGGCATGGTCGTCATGGTCTACGCCTTCGTGTCGATGCTCGTCTGCATTGAGCTCCCCCGCCCGCCCCTTGAAAAGCTTGAGCTTGCGCTTGCCCGCGAAGGACAGGTCGCCAGCGGCGGCAAGGCCGCTCCCTGCATGATCGATACGATCTCGATCGAGACGGCCAAGATCACGATGCGCGAGGAGAGCGCGCTCAGCCAGATGCGCCTTGGCGATATCCTGATCTTCGCACCCTTCGACAATTTCGACGTCGCGGGGCAGATCACCAGCATGGACCGCGCGAATTCGGGCCTGTCGCTCTCGATCGTCGCCATCAGGGACCGGCGCGACGATCACGAAATCAAGAAGGGCGCCGAGGATATCAGGCGCAAGATGGTGCAGCGCATGTTCAGCGAGATGCCGGAGGTGATGCCTGCCCGCGCCTACCCTGTGCTCGCCGTCCAGGGGCTGATGCAGCGCATGTTCGCACGGCCCGCGGTTCTGGTCGGCGACACCGAGCCTTATACGTTGAATGGGCGCCAAGCACCGCGCAAGTTCCACAAGCCGCACGTCTTCTCGCCAAAGGTTCCGCTGCTGCAACTTGGCGGTGGTGCCACTCCGCCGGCGGCCGCCGAGTGATCGGGCTTTACTGACGCGAAGAAAAATGCCGGATCCCCTGGAGGTCCGGCATCTCTGTTAGCGGATAGCCGTTGGCGAAGCGGTTCAGCGCCAGCCCAGGGCGGGTGCGACGTGCTTCAAGATTTGCTCGACCACATGAGCGTTGTAATCGACGCCGAGCTGATTGGGCACGGTGAGCAACAGGGTGTCGGCCTCGGCGATTGCCTCATCCTTGGCCAGTTGCTTCACGAGGGCATCGGGCTCGGCGGCATAGCTGCGACCGAAGATCGCCCGCGTCTTCTCGTCGATAAAGCCGATCTTGTCGTCGCCCTGACCGCTGCCGCCGAAATAGGCCCGGTCGCGATCGTCCACCAGCGCGAAGATGCTGCGGCTCACCGACACGCGCGGCGTGCGAGTGTGACCGGCTTCCTTCCATGCTTCGCGATAGGCGCGGATCTGCGCTGCCTGTTGCACATGGAACGGCTCGCCGGTCTCATCGTCCTTCAGCGTCGAGCTCTGCAGGTTCATTCCAAGCTTGGCCGCCCAGACGGCGGTCGCATTCGACCCGGAGCCCCACCAGATGCGTTCGCGCAGTCCCTCGGAATGCGGCTCGACGCGCAACAGTCCAGGAGGATTGGGGAACATCGGACGCGGGTTCGGCTGGGCGAAACCTTCGCCGCGCAGAACATCGAGCAGAACTTCTGCATGACGCCGACCGATATCGGCATCAGACCCGCCCTCGGGCGGCTGATAGCCAAAGTAGCGCCAACCATCGACCACCTGCTCCGGCGAGCCACGGCTGATGCCGAGCTGCAAGCGCCCTCCTGAGATCAGATCGGCGGCGCCGGCGTCCTCTGCCATGTAGAGCGGGTTTTCGTAGCGCATGTCGATGACGCCGGTCCCGATCTCGATACGGCTGGTCTTGGCACCAACCGCGGCAAGCAGGGGGAACGGCGATGCGAGCTGGCGGGCAAAGTGGTGAGCGCGGAAATAAGCGCCGTCGGCCCCAAGCTCTTCGACAGCAACCGCAAGATCGATGGACTGGAGAAGCGCGTCGCCCGCCGAGCGGGTTCCCGATTGCGGCGACGGTGTCCAGTGTCCGAACGAGAGGAAACCGATTTTCTTCATGATGTAGCACCGTGAAAGCGTGATTGACGAATTCATGGTTCATCGCACAGTTCCGGCCGCGGATACAGCGGTCCGGGTGTGACCACAGTGTCAACGCTTCATCTCATCGAGCGTCAACTTCACGTCAAAAAGCTGCGGCCCAGAATCGAAAAAGCCTGCCGCGGGAGGAGGTGCGGCAGGCTTTCGAAAAGAACCGAACAACAGCTGGGAGGAGGAGTGCTGTTGTTCCCTCAGGCGACCCTGGGAGGAGGAGTGGGGCGCCCGAACCACGAAGCTCTGCGGGAGGAGGTGCATCGCTTCGTTAAAAATGAATATAACCGATATCTGTTCATTTTCTAGGCACTATTGTGCAGTGCAGCTATGCATTTTTCGCATGGAATAAAACAGAGATACCGATTGTTCACGAACATGCCTGTCCGAGTGGCTCACTCATTCCGGCATCGCTGTCTCGACGGCATAGTCAGGACCACAAGCGATCAACAACTGGAACCTGCCGTTCAGGCGCTTCGAGGTGATGTTCGGCGCACGAGATCCGGTAAAGGCGCAGAGGTCGGCCCGTGAAACGCCGGAGTTTGGCACCCAGATGCAAGCCGACCATACAAGCTTTCACGTCATCTTCGACGTGTCATCAACAACCACGCACTTTCTGGCCCAACTGCTGTAGCGCCTTGAAAGCATCATACCGTTTCAGATGGCTTTCAGCGGTTCGCCCTGCCGACGGCATGAACGTTTCATCGACCTTGGTCAGCATAACCATCGCCTCTCGAACATCGAGATAACAGCCACTGGCGACCGCGCCCAGGATCGCCGCGCCTAACAATACCGGTTCGTCGGCAATCGTTGCGACGATGGGCTTACCGCATGCATCCGCCAAAAGCTGACGAACAAAGCTTTGCTGGCCAGCCCCGCCGCTGATGACGACGGAACTGATCTCGACGCCCGCCTGCGCCTGGGCGTCGATGATCTGCCTGAGGCCATAGCCGATGCCATAGAGCCCTGCTACATACAGTCGAACGAGGCTGTCGATATCGCGTTCCATGTCCATGCCCGCTATCAGCCCGCGAGCGTGTGGATCGGCAAGCGGTGCGCGGTTACCCAAGAACTCAGGGACAACATGAAGGCCCTGAACGAGCGAGGTTGGGTCGGTTCCTGCCTTGCTGGCAGCAATGTCGGCAAGCATCACGGGAAGCGACTGGCCTTTTTCTTTTGCACTCTGCAACGCCTGCGCGGCAGCGGGATGAAATGAAATCAGCTGTTCTATTGCTGCGCCGGCAGCGCTCTGACCGCCTTCGTTGAGCCAAAGCCCGGGAACCATCGCCGAATAATAAGGCCCCCATACGCCCTGCACGAAGGCCGGTTCGACGGTCGATGTCATCGTGCACGATGAGGTACCGAAGACATAGCCAAGGTTCGCCGTCGGCCCGTCGCCGAAGCCAACCGTCCCGATCCCGCCGGCATGAGCATCGATCAGTCCAGCAGCGACCGCCGTCCCCGGTAGCAGCCCGAGTTCCGCTGCCGCCGCCGGCGTCAGGCCGCCGCCGAGTGCCGAGCCCGGCTCGACGATCGCCTGGCCGATGCGGGCAAAGCCTTCATCCGCTAGCGCGCCGAGGCCGATCTCTTCGAAATATGTCGGATCCCAGCGCTTCTCGTGCGCGAGATAGGTCCACTTGCAGGTCACGGTGCAGGTGGATCGCGAAAGGTCGCCTGTGGCCCGCCAAGTCAGGAAATCGGCAAGGTCGAAGAACTGCCATGCCGCCTCGAACACCTCGGGGCGGCACTCCTTCAACCAGAGCAGCTTGGGCGTCTCCATCTCTGGAGAAATGCGGCCGCCGACGTAGCGCAGGACCTCGTGGCCGAGCGCATTGATCCGATCCGCCTGGGCAACCGCTCTGTGGTCCATCCAGACAATAATATTTCGCTGCGGATCTTCCGATGGGCCAACCGGCAAGGGCTTTCCCTGGTCACCGAGGACGACGAGCGAGCAGGTGGCGTCGAAGCCCAATCCTACGACATTTTTCGCCGCCACCCCGGCATCGCGAACGGACTGACGCACGGCTTCGCAGACTGCCTGCCAGATCTCGTTACTCGACTGTTCGACGATTGAGCCGGCTTCACGGTAAAGCGAGATGTCACGCTTGGCGCTGGCCAGCATTCGTCCGCCGAGATCGAACACCCCGGCGCGAGCGCTTCCGGTGCCGACATCAACGCCGATCACGTAGCGCGGTGTTTGGACTTCTTCGCTCATTGTCTCTCATCTTTCTAGCATAAATGGCTGATGCCCGCGCATTGCGCGGGAATCACTTTCGTTAGAGGTCGACACTATTGGGAAGGATCACGAGGTCACGAATGGTGACGTTGCGCGGCCGCGACAGCATGAAGAGTACGCAATCGGCAACTTCCTTGGGCTGCATCAGGCTGCCATTGGCGAGTGCTTCTTCCATCTTCGCCTTCGGCCAATCATCGAGTAACGCGGTGACGACAGGACCCGGCAAGACAGCTCCGACCCGCACACCGTGCTGCGCCACCTGACGACGTGTCGAATGTACGAATGCCTGTACGGCGAATTTCGAGGCGGTGTAGATTGGCTCCCAGACAACCGGGACAACACCTGCGATCGAGCTGGTGAACAGGATGTCGCCCGACTTCTGAGCGATCATGTGCGGCAGCACGGCATGAACGGAGCGGAAAGCTGCGTTGATGTTCAGATTGAGCATCCTGTCCCAGGCATCGGGATCGCCGTCGGCGACCTGCCCGCCTATGTAGGCGCCGGCATTAGCGTGGAAGATGTCGAGTCTGCCGGCGACCTCCAGAATTCTGGGAAGGATGCCCGAGAGTTGCTTTCCGTCGAGAAGATCGACGACAAGCGGGAATGCGCGCTCGCCGAACGCCTCGCAGATTTCATCCAGCTTGTCCTCGGCGCGATCGATGAGGACGACGGTCGCGCCTTCGGCGTGTAATGTGCGGGCGCATTCGAGCCCAATGCCCGACGCCGAACCGGTTATGGCGGCGACTTTGCCTTTCATGAGGTCAGTCATGAATTTACTCCTTAGAATTAGATTAAGCGCGTCCGTGGCTGACGCGGGAACGGCGGGCGAGCGAATCGACGATGACGGCAATGGCGAGAACGCCGCCTGTGATCATGTAGCGCAACGAAGAGCTGAGGTTGAGTAGTGTCAAGCCGTTGGAAATCGCTTGGATGACGATGATCCCGAGCAGTGCGGAATAGGCGCTACCGCGACCGCCGAAGAGGCTCGTCCCGCCGATCACGGCAGCGGCGATTGCGTTGAGGTTGACGTCACCCGTGCCGGCCTGCTGGCTCGACGAGGCAAGACGCGAGGCTGACAAAATACCGCCGATGGTCGCAAGCGTTGAGCAAAGCACGAAAGCGCTCAGATAGATGCGGCGAACATTGATGCCGGCGCGACGCGCAGCTTCACGGTTTCCGCCGACGGCGAACATCGAGCGTCCCCATTGCGTGCGCGTCAAACCATAATTCAGGACCACCGCGATGGCGACGAATAGCCCGAACATCCACGGAATGCCTCGGCCGAGGTTGAGATAATAGACCGCGAACTCGAGTGCTGCGGTCAGCACAACGGCCTTGATAGCGGTAGCGGCAAAAGGCTGCGAGGATAGATTGACCGCCGCGCGCTGCTGACGCGTCCGCAGACCCTTGGCGATGATCACTGCACCCGGAAGCAGAGCCAGGAGGTAGGACAGCCAATCGGGCATGACTAGGATCTGGCCGAAGCGGACGAGCGGGGATGCATAGGGAAGGTTAATGCTGCCGCTCGGGCCCAAGATATAAAGCTGCATACCGAGCAACGCCAGAAGGCCGGCAAGCGTCGCCACGAAGCTTGGCATTCCAAGCCGATTGTAGAGTACGGCGTAAACGGTTCCGACGAGCGCGCCAGCGGCAATGGCAGCTATGATCGCAACGACGAAGGGGACACCGTTGTTCACCCAGAGCACACCTAGGATGGCGGATGACAAGCCGCTCATCGAACCTACGGAAAGGTCGATCTCGCCAAGCATCAGCACACAAACGATGCCGAGCGAGATGATGCCGACGGTGGCGCAGTCAAAGAGCAGGTTAACGAGATTGTTGGGTGCGAGAAACACCGGATTGAGGAGCGAGAAGACCGTGGAGATGACGATCAGCCCGACAGCGACCGGAAGCATGCCCAAGTCGCCGGATTTAACCCGATCGATAAAGGCCCCGACCATCGCCATCATGCTGTCGTCATGGCGGACGCGTTCGTCGCTGCGATCGAGCGTTGTGACGGGTGCGACTGTTGTATTGGATGGTTTCTGGCTCATGCCGGTCTCCCACTGTTTTCCTGCGCCGTGCCTGTCTTGCGCTCGATACGGCGCGAGACTGAGTTCTCCGTGGCGCCCGTGATCGAGGCGACAAGTTCCTGGTTGGATGCATCAGGCGTGAAGACGCCGTTGTTCCGGCCCAACCGCAATACGACGATGCGATCGGCCACGGCGCGTACGTCTTCCATGTTGTGGCTGATGATGATGACGCCCAACCCGCGGTCACGGACACGCTCGATGAGATTGAGAACTTCGGCGGTCTGCGCGACGCCGAGTGCAGCCGTCGGCTCGTCGAGCATGATGATTTTCGGGTTGAGGAGGAGTGATCTGGCAATTGCCACCGTCTGGCGCTGGCCGCCCGACAGCGAGGCGATCGGCTCCCTGACGGACGGGATGCGCGCGGCCAGCTCCCGAAGCAGCGTCCAGGCGCGGACTTCCATCGCCACCTCGTCGAGCGCCCAGGGCGAGAGCTCATGCCCGAGGAATAGGTTGGCCACGACGTCGAGGTTCTCGCAGAGCGCCAGATCCTGAAACACGGTTGCAATACCGAGCTCCAGCGCCTTGCCGGGGCTGTCGAGCGAGACACTCTGGCCGCAGAACTCGATCGAACCGGAAGAAGGCTGGTGCACGCCAGCCAGGACCTTTACCAGGGTTGACTTGCCGGCGCCATTGTCTCCCACCAGGGCCACGACTTCGCCCGCCTTGACGTCCAGTTCGATATCGGTCAGCGCCGAGACGGCACCGAAGTTCTTCGACACATTTCGCAGTCGCAGGATGGGCTGTCCGCGCTCCGGTACATTGCTTGCTGTGGTGCTCATAGCTAAAGGCCTTTGTGCGTCCTTGAGAAACCGGCCGCACACAGTGCGGCCGGAATGGCTGATTGGCTCTTAGTTGCCGATGCCGAGCTTCTTGCAGCCTTCGGCATATTCGCCGGTGCAGATCTGCTCAGCCGTCTGGATCTTCTTGTCGAAGATCTCCGCCTTGATGTTCTCGGCGGTGACGACGGCCGGGATGAAGAGCTGCGACGGCGTGTTGTAGAGCGTCGTCTTGGCTTCCGGCTTCTCGCCCTTGATGAGCTGGACAGCCACCTGTGCGGCTGCGGCCGCTACGATCTCGGAAGGCTTGGAGATCGTGTTGTACTGGTCGCCCGAAATAATGAGCTGCAGGGCTGCGATCGTCGCGTCGTTGCCGGTGACCGGCGGAACAGGGTTGACGCCGGCTGCCTTGAACGCCGCGATTGCGCCGCCGCCGGTGCCATCATTGGCGGCAACCACGCCCTTGATATCGGCGCCGAAGCGCGTGATCTGGCCGGCCGCCCACTCCTGAGCCTTCGGCGGCGCCCATTCCGGCGTATCGAATTCGGCAAGCGTCTTGTATTTGGATTCCTTCAGGCCGCGATGGATGCCGTCGCGAATGAGGCCGGCGGCCGCATCGGTCGGCGAACCGTTGATCTCGAGCACACCGGCTCCGTCTGGCACGCCTGCCTTTTTCAAATGCTCGACCAGCGACTTGGCAATCGCGTAGCCGATACCTTCATTGTCGAAGGAAACGTAGAAATCAGCAGGCTTGTCCGGGATCGGACGGTCATAGGCGATGACCTTGACGTCCTGTGACTGGGCGAGCTCAACGAGGCCCGCGGCTGCGGCGGAATCGACCGGATCGAGGACCACGACCTTGGCACCCTGCGCAATCACCGAGTTGAACTGTTGCTGCTGCAGCGATGCGTCGCCATTGGCGTTCTGGTAGACGACGGTGCACTTGGCACACAGCTTTTCCATCTCGGCCTTGAAGCCCGGAAAATCGTGCTGCTCATAGCGCGTCGACGCCTGATCAGGCATCAGAAACGCCACCGTCGACGCTTCCTGGGCGAGTGCTGCTCCGCCGAGCGCCACCAGCATGGTCGCCGACATCAGGGAAAGTTTGCGATAGGTCATGTTCTCCTCCTTAATTGACCAACAGCAAGGTTCGGCCATTGCCGCAACATTGACCTGACGCGCGATGCGCCAGTGCCCCCAGGCCGCGGCTCGACGAGCCGCACGGCAAAGAGGACCACCAATAGCTGCGAAATCACCTCCCGGTGCCAGCCTCCTAGCTGGCACGTATCATCGATTGAGCGCATTTGCTCAATCGATGAAGCAAGATTTGCCACTTCTCTCGTTTGATGTCAAGTTAGCGCCCGACACAGGAGATGAGAATTTTGAAATTGGACAGGCAGCAGAAGCGAACCACGATCTACGACCTTGCGGAACTCGCCGGCACCTCTGCGAGCGCGGTCAGTGCTGTCTTGAACGGGAACTGGAAGAAGCGCCGTATCAGCAAGCAGCTTGCCGAGAAGATAACGCGAATAGCCGAGGAGCAGGGTTACGCGCTCAACATGCAGGCAAGTCTGCTGCGCCGTGAAAAGTCGCACATCATCGGCATGATCGTTCCCAAGTACGATAACCGATATTTCGGTTCGATCGTGGAACTCTTCGAGACCATGGCTCGCGACAAGGGCTTCTTTCCGCTTATCACATGCACGCGACGCGACCCTGCGCTTGAGATTGAGGCCGCTCGAGCGATGCTCTCCTACCAGGTGGATTGCGTGATTGCGACAGGTGCTACGGACCCCGACAGGGTTACCGAACTATGTGCCGCTGCAGGCGTGCGGACGATCAACCTCGATCTGCCCGGCAAACTTGCACCCTCCATCATTTCCGACAACTTCGCAGGCGCTCGCGAGCTGACGCGAAGAATACTCGTCAGTTGCCAACACCGATTTGGCTCAATGGAACCACTGATGTTCGTCGGCGGTCGTGGCGGCGATCACAACACGATGGAACGTCTAAGGGGATTTCGCCAAGCACATGCGGATCACGGTATCGACCTTGATGACGACAGGGTCATCGCCTGTGGTTACGCCCCCGAAAAGGCGCAGAGCGCGCTAATGGAGCGCGCTACCAGCGGCTTGCCCTTTTCCAAAGGCATGTTCGTCAACTCGACAATTACACTTGAAGGCGTGCTCCGCTGGGTGCGGCTCGCCGGACCTGTCAGCGAGCAGGAGTTCGCACTCGGATGCTTCGACTATGATCCCCTCGTCGCCCTACTCGGCGACAACATCGAGATGGTTCGCCAGGACGTACCGGCAATGCTTGCCAGAATGTTCGAGCTGATCGAGCACGGAAACTTTGAGCCGAACGTGTCAGAAATCCCGCCCGTTCTTCGTTAAGCGTGCGGGCCGCAGGATAAGCGATACCGGTATTGCGCGGAAGACTTCAGCACCAATTTGGCGCTTACGCGTTCGTATCTCACTCCTTGGCGTGCTTTGGCGGCGCTTCTCGATTTCCCTCTGCCCGGTCTCTGTGCAAGGCAGCACGTGCCAGCATCATCAGAGTTACCGGTGTCGTCACGGTCACGAACACGCCGATCAAAATCTCGTGGACCGCAAAGCGAGAGGACACAGCGGAAAAGAAGATCATCGAGCCGAGCATAACCCCGCCAATCCCCCAGCTGGTTCCGAGTGTCGGCGCGTGGATACGTTGGTAGAAACTTGGTAGACGGAGAAATCCGATCGCACCGATCAGAGCCAGCAGCGCTCCGAGAACGAGGAAGAAGGCGACAAGCGACGCCACCCAGACCGGCAGATCCACGGCAGCGTGCATCATTCGATCACCTCCCCGCGCATCAGGAACTTCGCCAGTGCCACGGTTGCTACGAAGCCTATCATTCCTATGACCAATGCGGCTTCGAAATAGACCACCCTCCCCGTTCCGACGCCGAAGGTTACCAAAAGCAGCATGGCATTGATGTAAAACGTGTCGAGGCCGATGATGCGGTCTTGCGCGCGGGGGCCGACGAACATGCGGACCGAAACGATGGCCATGGCCGCAACGAGCATGACCTGAGCGACCGACACGGCCGTGAAGAGGATGATTGCACTCATGCGAATATCTCCAGCAACAGCGCCTCGTATCGGTTCTTGATAGTATCGCGCCATACGGCTTCGTTCTGTATGTCGAGAACGTGCAGCAACACCGTGTGATCGTTGGAATCATATTCCAGCCATGCGGATCCTGGCGTGCTAGTCAAGATCACGGCCAGCACGGCAAGCGCGAACTGGCTGCGGAGTTCCAAGTGTATGGTGATAAAGCCGGGGTTGTGCCGTCGTTTCCCGCTGCGCAAAATGATCCACGCGACGTCGATGTTCGACTTGACGATATCACCGAACACCAAACCGAAGAGCTTCGGCAGGAGATACCATTTCTTCAGCCGTACCGGTTCCGACTTGAGAGAGGCCATCGCCCAGCCCGCGAAGACCGCAACGACGAGGCCCAGGATGAAATGGCCGAGGGTGAAGCCGTTTAGCAGCAACCACATGATGAGCAGGCACGTCGCAAGAATGGGATAGGGAAGCATCACTCGCCCTCCGTTCCAGCTTTGACGCCCTTGATCGGCAGCGCGTTGTTGACCGCGTCGATATAGATCGACGGCTTGCTCAGCGTGCGGATCGTCGTGTCCATGTATTGCATCGCCGGCCCGGCCTGCACGGTGAGCGCGAGCGTCAGCGCCAAGAGGAACATCACCGGCACGATCTCGATCACCAGCACGCGGGGCACAGTTCCTTCGATCGAGCTCCAGAAGGTGCGGATGCCGACGCGCGTCATGGAAATCAGCGCGGCTATGCCGGAGAGAATAACGAGAACGACCAAAGCCCAGATCGCCGCAGTGGGCGGCACGCCGATGGAGCCGGTGCCCATCATCGCAGAGAGCATGGCGAATTTGGCGACGAAGCCCGAGAGCGGGGGAAGGCCGGAGAGCAAGATGCCGCAGGCCGCGAAACAAATGCCGAGAACAGCCATGGTCCCCGGCATGGTGACGCCTTCTTCCTCGTTTTCGGGCTCTTCGTCGGCCTCGCCATAAGCCTCCATAGTCACGGCAAGCACGTTTGCGCCCGCATCCTGGCCGCGTTCGACGAGTTCGATGAGCATGAAGAAGGCGCTGATCGTCAATGTTGAGCTGACGAGATAGAGCAGCGCGCCGGAAGAGACCGCGCCGTCGTTGATACCAAGCACCATCAGCAGTGTCCCCGAGGAGACCAGTACGGAAAAGCCCGCAAGCCGTCCCAACGCCTGCGATGCAAGCACGCCGACGATGCCGAAGATCAACGTGGCCATGCCGCCATAAAGCAGAACCGGCGCGCCGAACCCGGCCGAGGGGCCCTCACCGAACAGCAGCATCGTCAGCCGCAGGATCACATAGATCCCAAGCTTGCTCATGATCGCGAAGATACCGGCCACCGGTGCAGATGCGGCGCTATAGGCGGTGGGGAGCCAGAAGCAAAGCGGCCACATGCCAGCCTTGATAAGGAAGACGACACCCAATATGCCGGCGCCGGCCTCCATCAACATGCGCCGGTCGGGCTCGATCTCGGGGATGCGGGCGGCAAGGTCGGCCATGTTGAGCGTCCCCGCCGTTCCGTAGATGAGGCTGACGCCAATCAGGAACAGCAGCGCGGCCACGAGGTTGACCGCGATGTAATGCATGCCAGCCTTGACGCGCAGCGGGCCTGAGCCATGCAGCAGAAGACCGTAGGAGGCTGCCAGCATGACCTCGAAGAAGACGAAGAGGTTGAACAGGTCGCCCGTGAGGAAGGCCCCGTTGACCCCCATGAGGAGCAGCTGGAACATGCTGTGAAAATGCGCGCCCACCGCATGCCAGCGCGCCAGCGAGAAGACGAGTGCCGACACGGCAAGCAGTGCGGTCAAAAGCAGCATCATGGCCGATAGCCCGTCGAGAACGAGCACGATGCCGAAGGGTGCCGACCAGTTGCCAACGAGATAGACGCCCTCGAACCCATTCGGGCCGCTTTCGATCCTGAACAGGATGAAAGCGATCACGGTGAGCGAGATCGCGGAGGCGAGGCTGACCATCGCCTTGGCGAGGCGGCGCCGCTCGTCGATGAACAGCAAGAGGGCACTGGCGATCAGCGGAATGAGGATGGGCGCTACGATGAGGTGATGGGACCAACCGCTCATTTCGGCTCGTTCCTTCCATCGACATGGTCGCTGCCCGTCAGCCCGCGCGACGCCAGGAGGACCACGAGAAACAGCGCCGTGGTCGCAAAGCCGATGACGATGGCGGTCAGCACGAGGGCCTGTGGTACCGGATCGGCGAGAATGGACGGATCGTCGCCTCCCAGGATCGGCGGAACGTTGGCCTTCACGCCGCCGACGCCGAAGATGAAGAGGTTGACGGCATAGGAGAGGAGCGAGAGCCCGATGATTACCTGATAGGTGCGCGGGCGCAGGATAAGCCAGACCCCGCAGCTCGTCATGATGCCGATGGCGATCGACAGAACCAGTTCCATCACCGCTCCTCCGATTTGGCCGCGTCGATCGTGCGCAGGCGGTTGATCCGCAACGATTGGTGGGCAAGGGCGACAAGGATCAGCACGGTCGATCCGACAACGAGCGAAAAGACGCCGAGGTCGAAGAGCAGTGCCGTCGCCGCCGGCACCTTGCCGATCAGGGGAAGTTCGAGATAGCGCGAATGCGAGGTCAGGAACGGATAGCCGAGCAACCAGGCACCGGCGCCCGTCAACACCGCCGTCAACAATCCCGCGCCCATCCACCGCAGCGGCAGAATGCGGACGCGGTCCTCGGCCCAGCGCGTACCGCCGGCGAGATATTGCAGGAGAAAGGCGATCGAGAGCGTCAATCCCGCCGAGAACCCGCCGCCCGGCAGGTCATGCCCGCGCATGAAGAGGTAGACGGAGAAGGTGATGATGACTGGGAACATCCACTGCATGATGACCGATGGTACGAGCAGATAGTCGCGCACCGTGTCGCCAGCCGAGCGCTCCGGCCGCTCCTCGTCGAAGCGGTTTTGCACCTGCTGCTGCTCCGGCATTCCCATGCTGTCTTCAGCCGGGCGGAAACGACGCAGCAAGCCGTAGACAGTCAGCGAGACGACCCCTAGCACCGCGATTTCGCCCAGCGTGTCGAATCCGCGGAAGTCCACGAGAATAACATTGACGACGTTTCGTCCGCCGCCGAGCGAATAGGCATGCTCGAGGAAATAGTTGGCGATCGCGTCAGGTACCGGCATCGTCATCACGGCATAGGCGATGGCCGACATGGAGACGCCGCAGAGGACGGCGAGCGCGAAGTCGCGGAAGCGCCGGAACCGGGCGCGGATCGTCATGGACTCGCGAATGTCTTCAGATCGTTTCGGCAGCCACCGCAGCCCCAACAGAATGAGAACGGTGGTAACGATCTCGACCAGCAATTGGGTGATCGCAAGATCAGGCGCCGAAAGCCATACGAAGGTGATGCACACGATCAGGCCGACGCCGCCGAGCATGACCAGCGCGGCCAGTCGATGGTATTTGGCCGTGTAAGCGGTACCGATCGCCAGACACACCCCGATCAACCAGAGCGCCGTGAAGACAGGATCGACGCCGGAATAGGCAAAAGGACGATGTTCGAAGCCGCGGAGATAGAGCGGCAGGGCACCCGCAAGCAGTCCAGCGACCACCAGCCACCGCAACTGCGGCTGCAGCTTGCGTGTCCCAAGCCGCCGCTCGGCAACGCGCGCCCAGCGCCAGGAGACTTCCACGAGGATACGTTCGAAGATGCGCTGCCCCTTCAGCCGCCGGATAAAGGGTGGACCGTCGTCGCAACGTGACAGATAACCTTTCAACGCCCAGTAGATCGCGGTTCCGGCGATCAGCGCTATGACGCTCATGATCAGCGGGAGATTGATCCCGTGCCACAGCGAAAGGCTGTACTCAGGCGTGTCGTCTCTTAAAACACTGATCACCGCGCTGTGGAGAAATGGTCCAATTGATAGTGCCGGCACGATACCGACCACCAGGCACAGCACGACGAGAAACTCGATCGGAAAGCGCATCCAGCGTGGCGGTTCGTGCGGATGCGCGATCGGCAGGTCGGTCGGCGCGGGGCCGAAGAAAACGGTGTGGATGAAACGCAGCGAATAGGCAACGCTGAAGGCACCAGCAAGCGTCGCGACATAGGGCAGAATTCTATCAAGGATGGAATCGGCGTGCGTCTCGACCGCTTCCGCGAAGAACATTTCCTTCGAAAGGAATCCGTTCAGCAGTGGTACGCCGGCCATAGCGGCGCTGGCGACGACGGCAAGGGTCGCCGTGATCGGCATGAACCTGTACAAGCCGCTAAGCTTGTGCATATCGCGCGTCCCGGTCTCGTGGTCGATGATGCCCGCCGCCATGAACAGCGACGCCTTGAACGTCGCGTGATTGAGCATGTGAAAAATCGCAGCCACCGTTGCCAATGGGCTTCCGAGGCTGAGCAGCGTCGTGATCAATCCAAGGTGGCTGATCGTCGAATAGGCAAGGAGCCCTTTCAGATCGCGCTGGAATATGGCGAAGTATGCGCCAAGCAGCAAAGTGATCATTCCCGCGGCGCCGAGGATCCAGAACCACTCGTAGGTTCCAGACAAGACTGGCCAGAAGCGCACGAGCAGGAAGACGCCCGCCTTCACCATCGTTGCCGAATGCAGGAATGCCGACACGGGCGTCGGCGCCGACATGGCATTGGGCAGCCAGAAGTGGAATGGAAACTGAGCGCTTTTCGTCAAAGCTCCAAGCAGAATGAAAATCAGCGCGGGCACATAAAGGCTGTGATTTCGGATCAGGTCACCTGAGTTCAGGATCTTGTCCAGATCGTAACTGCCGACGATCTTGCCAAGCAAAATCAGGCCGATCAACAGGCAGAAGCCCCCGATCCCAGTGATCGTAAGGGCCATTCGAGCGCCGTCTCGGGCGGCAGCATTGTTGTGCCAGTAGCTGATCAACAGGAACGAGAAGATGCTTGTCAGTTCCCAGAACACCGACAGTAGGATGACATTCCCTGAAATGACAATGCCGACCATCGCTCCCATGAACGCAAGCAGGAACGAGAAGAATCGCGGGACCGGATCGTCTTCCGACATGTAATAGCGGGCGTAGAGGATGACCAGAAAACCGATGGAGGTGATCAGCATGGTGAAAATCCATGCAAAGGCATCCATGCGCAGAGTCAGATCAAGACCGAGCTGCGGCAACCACTCAGCGTCGAAGCGAATGACACCCCCGTCAGAGACCTGCGGGTAGAGACTGGCGCTAAGCAAAAGGGCGAGGAAGACGACAATACCAGCAAGGCTGGAAGGCAGGCGACGTGATACCGTTCTCAGGAAAAAGACCGACAGAATGCTACCCACGAACGGAAGAAGCAGCAGGGCAACGAGCATGAAGGGTCCGGCTGTTATCCCAATGCGTCTGTCCTTTTCGAATTGTGATTAGAGGCATCGCATATTTAGCAACGACCTAGAAATCACTTTTAAATTAGCCTATATGATCTATATCAACCAATATGGGCGATAGTCGAAGATGGGTCAAGCTTACGACCATAAGATTTTGTCGCCGGCCCTATGTAGAGCGGCACGCGGTCTCGTGGACTGGACACAGGCTGAACTGTCAGCACGGGCGGGCGTGTCGCGAAGCACGGTTCGCGACTACGAAGGCGGGCGCCACGATGTTCACCGCGCAACGGCTGCACAATTGAAAATCGCGCTTGAGAGTGGCGGTGTAACCTTCGTCAATCTGGACGACGGCAAAATAGCTCTTTGCTCCAGCAACGAGCAGTGACGCCGAGCTGGCTAGCCACCACGCCTGTCACGCGCCAAGCGGTTCGGCGCGCTATGGGGACACAATCCGTCGTCCCGTCTCCTGGTCGAAAAGATGCAGATTTCCCTGAGAAAGTGAAAGACGCTGTCGGCTGGCGACGTCGAACTGGGGCCGTTCGCGCAATACAATGGAAACCAGTTGCTCCCCAAGACGTGCCTCGACGAAAGTCTCCGCTCCCGTCGGCTCGATATTCTCGACGATGGCTTCAAGCTCGCCAACACCAGCGCTAACAAGTGCGATTTCTTCGGGACGCTTGCCAATCAATATCGACTGCCCATCGCGTACGCCTCCAGGAACCTTCAATCCGGTCCCCTTCCCGGTTTGCAGAACAAACTCGCCGGATCGGGCGACGGCCGGAAACAGGTTCATCGCAGGAGAGCCGATAAATTGCGCCACAAAAGAATTTGCGGGGCGATCGTAAAGCTCAAGTGGCGAGCCAACCTGCTCGATCTTGCCCGCCTGCATGACGACGATGCGGTCGGCCATGGTCATTGCCTCAATCTGATCGTGGGTAACATAGATCATGGTCGTTCCAAGACGGCGATGTAGCGACTTGATCTCGCCTCGCATTTGCACGCGCAGCTTGGCGTCAAGATTGGAAAGCGGCTCGTCAAACAGGAAGACTTGTGGCTTGCGCACGATCGAGCGCCCCATGGCCACACGCTGACGCTGGCCACCCGATAGGGCCTTCGGCTTGCGCTGGAGGAGCGGAACCAGGCCCAGGATTTCCGCCGCCTCACGTACCTTTTTGTGCTTCTCTTCCTTGCTGGCGCCGGCCAGCGTCAGGGAAAATGCCATATTCTCCTCGACGGTCATATGCGGATAAAGCGCATAATTCTGGAAGACCATCGAGATGTCGCGGCTCTTCGGGGGCAGGTTGTTCACCACCTTGCCGCCGATCGATATTTCACCACCGGAGATCTCTTCCAGACCCGCGATCATTCGCAAAAGCGTCGACTTCCCGCAGCCCGACGGGCCTACGAGGACGACGAACTCGCCCTCATTGAAATTTGCCTCAATGCCGTGAATGACCTCAGCGCTTCCATAGCGCTTGACAACCTTATCGATTGTTACGCTGGCCATATTGTCACCCCTCACGCCGCGCCAATTGCGATGCGCGTGGCCGACAATGCACCCTCATGGATGATGAGACCGGCCGAACCGCCCTGAAAAGCCGTATCGTCGGCTTCGACGGTGGTGTCGCCAATGCGCGCTTCGAAATGCCCGCCCTTCGCCGACACCTTCAGCGTAAATGCCTTCTCGAATTCCACGTCGAGTGCGACGGAGGCAAGCACCTTGCGATCCTCGTCCTTGCACCTGACGATTTGCAACTCGCCGGCGCGAGTGACCAGCGCGGCATAATACCGGCGCTGACCCTGCGAACGGAAGACCAGACCGCCGTAATCGCCGAGATGGAGCATGAGATCGGCGTCGATCGCGTAATCCGTCCAGTCACGCGTGCCCTGCATGATCATGCCGTCGCCGCGGTTCTGGCTGATGCGGAAATCCTGCGGGAAGTGCTTGGAGAAAAAATGCACATTGCTCACCCAGGCACGCCGCCAGAAATCACCGGCACCCTCGGGCCGGCGAAATGTCACCGCCGGGCAGCCGTCCCAGGTCAGGCTGTCGATGACGACACGACCGTTTGCCCTGCCGTCGGCCGTCTTCAGCACCAAGCCGACCTCGGCGATCGGCTGGTATCCGGTCTCCGGCACAGTCCATGAGAGCGAGGCAGATGCGCCGGCTGCCAACAATTCGCCATTTGGCATGTCGATGGCGACGAGGTTGTCCGTCCCGTCATAGTGACGAATGCGCAGTTTGGCTTCGACGATACCCTTGTTGCCTGGATCAGCGCTGACGCGCGCCTTGAGCACCTGGCCGGCATGAATACGCGGGCTGGCCATCAGATCATAGGTGCGCATCTTCGTTACTTCGGCTGGGGTAAACACGGGCGTGGTGGTTGCCGCCTCGCGGCCCGGAGCAAGCGCGGAAAAATCGATCGCCAGACCATTGCCGGTGCCGCTCACCTTGAGATCGGCGAGCGCGCTATCGGCCGCTTGCGCACGGAAGCCTTGAACAGACCCCGGCAGTGAGAAGTGGAACTTGGCACCGTCCTTGGGCGCCGGTTCGTGGGCCTGACCAGCAAGCTTGCGGCCGAGATTGGCAAGCCAGAGAGCAACATCGACGGCATCGGCGATCGAGCGACCACCGTCGGCCGTCGACATGTAGAGCCGGTCGGCAACCGGGCCGCGCCAATCCGGGCCGGCGTCCAGTCCCTCGAGACCAAGCATGATGCCGTGCAGGCAACCGAGATTGCCGGCATTGCAATCCGTATCCCAGCCGGACGTGTTGACGATCATCTGGCCGCGCTGGAAATCATGCGGTGCATGTAGGAGCGCCATGATCATCAACGCATGGTTCGGAACGACATGGCAATTGCCCGGATATTTGTCGTAGCCGTAGTTATCTTCGATCCTTTGGCGGGTTTCCTCCCAATCCTCGTTACCGGATGTCCAGTGGCGGATATCAGCGACAAGCTTAGCGATCAGGCTGTCCGTTGGAATATAGGACAGGCCGGTGTCCAGCAGATGATTAACATCCTTGCTGACGAAAGCCTCCGCTTCCATTGCGGCCCAGAGCACTGCGGCATGGACCGCTTCACCGTCGTGGCTGACGGAACCAGCCGCCCGCGCGAGCTTTGCAGCCTGCGCCGGCTTGCCGGGAGACACGAGCGCCCAGCCGTCGATGAAGATCTGCGCGCCGATCTGCTCAGCGACCGTTGCGCCATTGGTTTCGATCGAACCGGAGGCGGGTGCGGAAATACCGCGTTTCAGGTTGAGCCAGGCCGTGTGTTCGGTAGAGTTTCCGGCTCCGCCCCACCAGAGGATCGAGCGTTCCTCGATTATGTAGTTGAGCCAAGCCTTACCGATATCCTCGGCGGAAAGGTCGGGCGAGATGCCGTAGTCGTCGAGCGCGCGCGGGAAGGCGAAGGTGCCGCCGACGTCGTCGTCAGTGACGACAAGCGGATCGCCCAGCCGTTCGTGGACGTAGTAGGTGATCGGTCCGAGCTTCTGGAGAATATCCTTGTAGCGCCAGTTTTCGAATGGGCGGCCGAGATAGACGCCGATCAGCTTGCCGAGAACGCCGGCGTAGACACGGTTGTTGTAGTCTGCAGGTATGGACATCAGAAGCTCCTTGTCAGCCCTTCACCGAACCGCCTGCCATTCCTTCGATGAAATGGCGCTGCAGCAGGATGAAGAGAATTACGATGGGTAGAATAATGATGAGGGCCGCCGCCATGATCTCGCCCCAGTCGGACGAGTACTGGCCGGACAGCAGGAAGAAGGAAACGACGGCCGTCAGCCTGTCCTGATCCTGCAGGAAGGTGGTTGCGATCAGGAACTCGTTCCACGAGTAAAGCCCGATGATCAACGCGACGGTGAGGATGCCCGGCGAGACGATCGGCAGGAAGACGCGCCGGAAAACCTGCCAGTGCGTCGCCCCGTCGATCAAAGCGGCTTCCTCAAGCTCCTTGGGAACAGCGAGAAAATAGGTGCGCAGAAGCATGATGGCGAAGGGCGAGTAGACCGCCGTGTAGATGAAGGACACGGCTATCGGATTGTTGATCAGCCCGAAGCGCGCGAAGCCGAAGTAGAGGGGAAAGAGGAAGAGCTGGATCGGCGCCGTGGTGCTTGCCAGGAGATAGAAGGTGAGGATCTTCCACGTCTTGATCTTGCGGCGGGCAAGAACGTAGGCCGTCAGCGAACCCGTCGTGCAGACGAGGATGATCGTCATGCCGGTCAGCACCGCCGAATTGAGGAGTGTGCGGCCGAAATTTGCGTCCGACCATGCGCGGGTAAAGTTGTCCCAGCGCAATTCCGACGGCCAGGCGAGCGGATTTTGCACGATTTCGGCGGACGCCTTCAGCGAATTCAGCACCATCAGCACGATGGGAAACAGCGTGATGATCAGCAGCAACGACAGCGTCGCATAGACGAGCGTCAGTGTGATGCGGCTCTCGGTCATGTTCATTGTTCGAACTCCGATGCTTGCGCGCGGATATAGAGGACAGTGGCAGCCAGCCCGAAGAGGCTGATGACGACGGAAACAGCGGCCGCCTTGCCGACGGCGAGATCGTAGAAGGCCGAACGATAGGCAAGCGTCGACAGCACTTCGGAGGAATAGGCGGGGCCGCCCTGCGTGAGGATGTAGACGAAGTCGAAGACGAGGAACGACCAGATGACGGTCATGATCATCATCAGCGTGATGGTCGGCATGATGCCCGGAAGCAGCACGTAGCGGATCATCTGGAAGAAGGTCGCGCCCTCGATGCGGGCCGCCTCGATCTGCTCGGCCGGCACCTGGCGAAGGGCGGCAAAGAAGATGACGCACAGGAAACCCCACCAGTGCCACAGATCGACGACGGCAATGCCGTAAAGCGCGCTCGACGTCTCTGTCAGTGGGTTGGCAATTTCGATACCCAATCGCTGGAGAAGGCCCGTAACACCCGTCACCGGCGAGTAGATCATGCCCTGCCAGACACGACCGGTAATGGCCGTGGCGATGATAACAGGGAGGAAGTAGATGACCTGGAACGTGTTGGAGCCACGACGGGCGACCAAAAGCATTGTGGCCGCCAGCAGACCCATGCCAATCGGCACCGTCAGGAAGATGATCGTCCAGATGATGTTGTTGGTAAGCGCCGTCCAGAACACGCTGTCGCCCCACAGCGCCGCGAAATTGTCCAACCCGACGAAAACAGGTGTGCTGATGCCGTCCCATTCGAAGAAGGCAAGGGCCACCGTCAGCAGCGCCGGAATGGCGATGATGACGATGTTTATGATGAGGGTCGGCAGAACATAGAGTCTGTGCATGGTATTACCTTTTCGGGCATGGTCCGGCCTGCCCTGCCACCGGCACCGGTGGAAGGCGGGCGGGAGGCGCGCGCTGAGCGCGCCTCACAAAGTCCTGATCAGCGAGCCGGGACGGCAGGCGCCTTTCCGGCCTTGGATTCCTTCTGGAAGGACTCGTCGAGCTTGGTCAGATAGTCCGTCGGCGAGATCTTCTTCAGCCAGACTTCCTCGATGCCATTGATGATGTAGCTGTCGGTCGCTGGCGGCAGGAAGGTCCAGGTGGTGTAGCCGTATTTCCCGTCGGCAACCGAGGCGGAGAGGTTCTTCATCGTCTCGGTAAACAGCGGCGTGACTTCACTCGCCATCTTGACGCTCGATATATCCTTGAGCGGGATATTCCATTCGCCCTGCCAGGCGGAGTTCATCGTGCCGTAGACTTCCGGCGAGAAGACGTAGTTGATCACCGTGGCGGCACCTTCGGGGTTCTTCGCCTTGGTCGCGATCGAGAAGGTCGAGCCGATCCCGAGCGGGAAGATCGGATCGCCGGACACGCTCGGGAAGCCGACGAAGCCCGCCTCGGAGCCAGCCTTCTTGCCGTAGGTCGCAACGTTCTGGAACTGCCATGTACCGGTCGGCATCATGCCGGCTTTTCCGGAGGCCATCGCGTCAGCCGCCTGCTCGCTGCTGGTCAGCGAGAAGTAGTTCTTGCCGAAATAGCCCTTCTGCCACCAGGAGTTCAGGCGATCGATCGACTTGACGAAAGGCTCGGCCGTCCAGGGCATTTCGCCACGCAGCGCCTTGTTGAGATTGTCGGGGCCGGCGACAGAATTGAGCGCCAGCGTCACGAACCATTCATTGGCGCCACGCCAATCGGCATTGCCGGCGGCGAAAGGCGTGATGCCTTCCTTCAACATGGCATCGGCGAGCGTTTCCATCTCGTCGAGCGTTTTGGGCGCCTGCCAACCATGCTTTTCAAACAAGGTCTTGTTGTAGAAAAGACCGACGGTCTCGTAAGTCTTCGGCAGCGCGTAAAGCTTGCCGTTATACTCACCCATTTTCAGGAAAACCGGCAGGATGCGATCCTGCCACTTGTACTTGGCGGCATAATCGTCGAGCGGCATGAGCTGGCCCGACTGGGCCATCGGCGCGACGTAGCTCGGGCCCGCCGTGTAGACGACATCGGGACCATTGCCGGACAGCATGGCAACGCGCAGCTGCTTGTCGAGTTCGGTGCCGCGGTAATCGATCTTCAGGCTCTGCTCTGGATTGGCCTTGTCGAAAGGCTCGACGATGTTCTCCTTGATCAGCTTCTGCTGATCGGGGGTTGCCTGCTCGTACCACCAAGTCACCCGATCCTGGGCGGCGGCGATCTGAGCGGCGCCGATGACGATGGCGGCAGCGGCAAGCAGTTTCGTCTTCATCTTGGTCATATTCATTCCTCCCTTGTTCGATGGATTAATTCTTTACGTCCGGCGGTGGAGCGACCGATGCTCGGATGACGAGTTCAAACGGCATCTCCTCGGGCTGGGCCGGCTCGGTTTCGCGGGAAATCAGGCGCGAGAGAAGTTTTTCGGCAGCGCGCGCGCCGAGGCGATCCTGAAATTGCGCCACCGTTGTGAGACCCGGAGTGACGAGTGCCGAGGCCATGATATCGTCGAAGCCAGCGACGGAAATATCCTTGGGGACCGACAATCCGTTTCGCAGCAGGCTCTTAATAACGCCAATCGCCATCAGGTCATTGGCGGCAATGACGGCGGTGACCCGCCGGCGGCTCGCGACGATGCGATCGGCCATCTCGCTGCCTGCTTCCACAGTAAAATGCGTCGCCTCAAGCACGATCGGCTCTGCGTGGCTCGATGCCATAGCGTCTAGATAGCCCTGTAGGCGAACGCTTTGCGGGCCACCGCGGGCGGCGACCATGGCGATGTCGCGATGACCAATACCTAGAAGATGCGTGGTAACAGCGCGCGCGGCCGCCTGATTGTCGATAAACAGATCGTCTATCGGAAGCGAACCGCCCGATTTGCGTCGCACTTCGATGCGCACGACCGGCACGCCATTCTTTCCGAGGGGCGCGAGATCACGCGCTGACAGATTGAAGAACACCCCTACGACGCCGTCGTAGCGCCCCTGCAATGCGGCCGCGACCACTTGGCGTTCATTTGCGATTTCACCTTCCGTATCAATCGTGATGACCTCATAGCCGGCATTGCGAACCACCTTCTGAACCGCGACGACAAGCGAGGGATAAAACGGGTTCGTCAGATCCGGGACAACGCATGCGATGACATGAGACCGGCTTGTGCGCAGTGCCTGGGCAAAGCGGTTGGGCTGGTAGCCCAGCTGGGCGATTGCAGCCTCGATGCGGTCAGCAGTTTCAGGTGCAACCTTGTCCCTGCCTCCATTCAAAACAAGCGATACGGTTGCCTGCGCTACGCCGGCCTGCTCCGCCACTTCCTTCTGTGTGATCCTACGGCCAGCCACCACAAATTCCATCGTTGATACGTATCGATTGATTATTGATACGTATCAACGCAGGAGTCAAGCGCGTTACTGTCAGTTTGGTTGGCTCCTCCGGACGCGCCCGCCAGTTGTCCAGCGGGTGCCAGGCGACCGGACGAACGCGCAGGAATTTCGTTACCCCACGTAGCGCTGGATTTGCCCGATTGACCTGCGAGACCCATGAGATATCAGCTGTTCGGCGGATAGGAATGAGATTGGGCTGCCGATCCCGTTTAGACAGGGCGAATGTCCAAACTTGCGGTGCAAGGTCCCTCCTTTTGGCGATCAACGAACAATACCGGCCGTCACCGATATCTGCTCTCCTTCGTTCAAGGCAACGACCCCTGCCAATCATGTCAACCGTCAACGACCTGCGGCTTTGGCAAGGTTATGAGGACGGCATCGCCTAGCGCGCCGGCCCGCGCTGGAGGCTGGCGCCCGGCGCGAAACGAACAAACGCCTGCTAGGAGCGAGCGTTGTGACTTCGAATGCTCTACTGAGGGCCTAGAAGACTGCGGAAGCACGAGCAAAAGCACGGATGCCGCTGCGGTATTGTGCGAGAAAGTGACAGTGGATCACACCGCCATGCACGAAATGCAGAAGTCCACCGCCCTGGGATATTGGGGGAGTTACGCTCTGAAACGATCGAAGGCCGTCAGGCGACGGGTTGGCGGATCGGCGTCCGGCCAGCGGTAGATATCCAACCGGAGAAAGGAGAGCTCATCCTCGAAGGCGTTCTCATCGACCTCGACCCACCACGACTTGGGACGGCCGTCGCTTCCGTCCGACCAGCGGTAACCGCGAGCTTTCAAATGATCCTTCATGTCGAAAGGACTATTTTCGGCATAGATGCGCACGCGCGCATGCTGGCTGGCCGCATAGAGCTCCGAAAACGCGGTGCCGGGGCTAGCACTCTGGCCAAGCACCTCGAACAACGCGAAGCAGTCGTCGACCGCGCGGTGGCCATCGTGGAAATAACCCGCCTGTCCGACAAGGTAGCCAAGCTTCGTCCCTTCGAAGCCGCGGGCCGACCAGTCGATTTCGGCATTGGAGCAGGCCCAGGCCTTGCCGGCGAAAATCTGCGAGAAGGCTTCACAGAATGGCCGGTCGAAGCCGGCATTATGGGCGATGATCAGGTCGGCCGGCTCAATCAGGGCCTTCAACGCCGCAAGATCGATCTCCTGGCCTGCGACCATCGTGTCGGTGATACCCGTCAGCTTGGTGATCTCGGCCGGTATCGTCACCGTTGGCTGTTGCATGCCGCCGTAAACGCCCGTGACGTCGCCGATATTGCCATCGTGGTCGAAGCTGAACGCGATGACGCCAATCTCGATGATCTCATCCTTGCGGTGACTGAGACCTGTGGTTTCAGTGTCGAGGATAACGCCACGGAGCGGAAAGCCGGCGCGCGGCATCGCGGCCACGGTGCGCGGCTCAAGCTTCTTCAAAATCCGGTAACGACCCGTCTCGACCAGGCGATCGACCATCGTCTGCTCGCTGATTTCGCCAGCAGCATGGCTCTTCAGCGGTCCCTTGCGCGGGGTCTGTCCGGAGGACTGGCTTGCGCCGCCCGAGAACATGTCGAACTGTTCTGCCATTGTCCCTGATCTTTGCCATCGCCCCCGTTCCGCCGCCAAAACGAACGAATCGAGTTGATATACCCGTAAGAGCAATGGGGAAATTGCACCGATCGGCAAGAATAAACAGCAAGCGAAGCCGATTGATGCCGACGTAGCTCACGAAGGCTGTGGAAAAAATCTCGCGCACCAAAGGACCAGGCACAATGCCCATTTACTCCGCCACAAGCCCGCTGCGCCTTAGAAGCGACAGCAGAACCAGCGGGATCAGCGTGGTCAGCACGACGGTGACGAAGGCCATTGCCATGCCGAGACCGATCGACCCCTGCTCGAACTGCCGCCAGATAAATACCGAAATCGTCTGCATACCGACAGGCGCGACCAGGATCGACGCGACGAGCTCGCGGGTGGCGACAGCGAACACAAGCAGCATAGCCGTGACCAGGCTCGGCGCGATCAGCGGCAGCAAGATGCGGCGAAACGCCGTGAAGGCGCCAGCGCCGCAGACGCGCGCGGCTGCTTCGAGATTGTCGCCGATCTGATGCAGCGCCGCGGTGGTGTAACGCATCGGCTGCGGGAGCAGTATGCAGCAGTAGGCAAGAAGCAGTATAAGCGGTGTATTGTAGGGCGTGATCGGTAACACCGGCTGGTTCCACGCCAAAATAAGGCCCACGGCGACGACCACGCCGGGTAAAGCGTTCGGCAAGGCTGTTAGAAAATCCAGCGTCATTCGGCCGCGGAACCGGGTTTTTGCCACCGCATAGGCCGAGACGGCGCCGAGGATACCGGTGAGCAGGGCCGTGCCCAATCCGAGCGCGAAGCTGTTGCCAAGCGCCCGCAAGGCACCGGCGCTGTTATCGGCGATCGCGGCAAAATTGGAGAGGCCAAGATTGCTGACGGCCAGACCGCCGGAGATAGTATTCGATAGCGCGGTCGCCAGGATGGCCAGAAGCGGGATCACGGTGGCAAGCAGCGTCACGAGACCGAAAAGGATGAGAACCGGAATGGTCAGAATTCCGAGCGGGCGCTTATCCTTGGCTTGCGGCTTGCCGCCCGTGGTCACATAGGAGCGGCGGGCGAGGATCCACCGTTGCGCCATGAAGGCGGCAAGCGACAGTATCACCAGCATCAGCGAGAAGACGGCGGCGCCCGCAAGATCGATGGGCCAGTCTGAAATGCGCAGATCGATCTCAGTTACCAGAACGTCGAAGCCGGATCGCCGCCCAAGCGCTGCCGGCGTACCATATTCCTCGATCGCCGCCGCGAAGACGAGGAGCAGGCTGGCGGCCAGCCCCGGCGTCGAAAGCGGCAGCGTAATGCGCCAGAAGGCGCGCCAGGAAGAGGCGCCGAACACGCGGCCCACGTCGGCATAACGCGCTCCGACAGCTTCAATTGTGCGCGAGACCGCGAAGTAGACCAGCGGAAACGTGTTGAGCGCCATCACCGTCGTCATCCCCGCCAGGGAAAACAGAAAGGGGGCGAGGTGAAAGCCGGTCAGCTGCTGCAGATAGCCGCGCGGCTGCAATGTCATGATCCAGCCGAGCGTCGCAATATAGGGCGGGATCATGAAGGGAACGAGCAGCGCCACGTCCCAAAAGATCGCAAAGGGCACCTTGAACAAGGCGCGGAAAACCGCAAGCGGCACGGCCAGCAACGCGGCTGCCATCATGACGCAGATGCCGAGAATGACCGAATTGCCCCCCATTCGCAAAAGCTTGGGATCGGATAGCATCTCGGGAAGGTGCAGGAACGGGGCGGCAAGAGAACTCCGCCCCAGTTCAGGGAAAATCGCCTGGAGGACAATGAAGACGAACGGCACGGCCACGACGATAATCAAACCCGATGTCGCCACCCATACTATCGGCCCGGTGCCGGCTGCGCCGTTCGCTTTCATGCTCTTCAGTCTCGATTCTTCTTCAGTCTCAGTTGCCGGCGGCGAAGATCTTGCCAAATTCCTTCAGCGTCTCGTCGCGCTTGCCGTAAACGGCAGCGGCATCGATCTGGAGTACCTTGAGATCGGCAACCAGCGGACGGTTGGCCGGGATGTCGCTGCGGGCGGGCATCAGGTAGGTGGCGGCGACCAACTTCTGGCCTTCGTCGGACAGCATGTAGTCGATGAACTGCTTGGCTTCATCCTGATGCTTCGACCAGTTAAGGATCATTGCTGGGCGCGGCGCGACGACGGTGCCCGAAGCCGGGAAGATGACGTCGATCGTTTCGCCCTTTGCCTTGCCGGCGAGCGAGATGTAATCGACCGCGCCGAATACGGCTGCCTTGGCACCCTGCAGAACCGGGTTCAGCGCTTCGGCATTGGCGCCGGCGACAACGGCGCCGTTGGCATTCAGCTTGGAGAAGAGGTCCCAGCCCTGGCTACCGGCAAGCGCAGCCACCAGTTCGAAGCTTGCACCCGACTGCGCGGGATCCGGCAGGTTGACGAGATCCTTGTATTCCGGCTTTGCGAGGTCGGCCCATTCGGTCGGCTTAGGCGTATTGCTTGCGGGGTTCCAGGCGATACCGAGCGCGGAAACGCCTTGGGCAACTGCCGTCTCGGACTTGAGGAAGTCAGGAACCTTGGCAGCGTTCGGGCTCGTGTAGGAAACCAGCCAGCCGCGCTTGGTAAAGTCGGTCGCCGTATCCCAAGATGCCGAAATCAGCACGTCGACAACCGGATTGGCTGCTTCGGCTTCAATGCGCGCCATGATCTTGCCCGTCGTCGCCTGGAACACCTCGACCTTGTGGCCGGTTTGCTTGGTGTAGCCTGCAGCAAGCTTCTCGATCAGGCTACCCGGGCCGGCAGAGTAGACGGTGATGTCGGCGTGGGCGACGCCTGCCGCGAGTATGCCGGCGATGAGGGCGAAGCCCGCACCAAGAAATGATCTGCTCATATGTGCCTCCATAAGCGTTTGATATGCTTCAGTTACGCGTGAACCAGCGCATGTTCGCGCTATCGATGGCGAGGTTGACCACCTCACCTGTGACAGCGCGCTGGCGCGCCAGGAATGTGAGTTCGCTTGCAGCCGGCCCGGCGCCCAGCGTAACCGTGGTCAGATAGCCATCGCCACGAAACTGCGAGTGGACGACCTCGGCGGGCAATCCCTCCCCCGATGTCAGGCGAACGGCCTGAGACGGCAGCAAGACATGGGTCGCGCCAGCGGGGGCATAGTCATCCTTGAGGACGATACCGGTTTGGTTGAGACGAAGGCCGCTCTCCTCGCGAAAAACAGGAACAACGCAGCCTAAGCGCAGGAACTCAGCGACTTCAGGCGTCGCCGGCGCGCTCACCAGTGTCTCGGGCGACGCCATCTGCTCGATGACGCCACCGCGCATCACGGCAACCTGATCGGCCAGTGAGAACGCCTCGCTCTGATCATGGGTAACATAGACTGCGGTAAGGCCGAGATCCGACATCAGCGCGCCGATTTCGCGCACCATGGTCTCGCGAAGCTCGCGGTCGAGGTTCGACATGGGCTCGTCGAAAAGGACGAGTGCCGGCTCCGCGACGATGGCGCGGGCGATTGCAACGCGCTGCTGCTGCCCGCCCGACATGTCGCTGATGCGCCGGGCGCCGAAACCGCCGAGGCCGACCCGTTCAAGAGCTGCCGCGACACGCCGCTTACAATCCTTGCGACTGACACCGCGCATCTCCAGCGGGAAGGCGATATTGTCCGCGACACTCAAATGCGGCCAGAGCGCATAGTCCTGAAACACCATGCCGAGGCCGCGCTTTTCCGGCGGCACGAACAGGCCGCCAGCGGCATCGGCCACCACACTTCCGTTAATCTTTACGCTGCCCTTGTTCGGCGCCAAGAGGCCGGCCACCAGGCGCAGAAGCGTGGTCTTGCCGCAACCGGACGGGCCGAGCAGCGCGAGAACCTTGCCCTTCTCAAGCGAGAGATCGACGTTGTTAAGTACCGTGTTTGAGCCAAAATGGAGGCTGAGACCCGACACCGACACGGCGGCTGGTTGTGCAGAAAAATTGGTTATCATGACTATCAACAGAAAGAAATTTAGCCGCTTATAGTCAGACGGAATGACACTTTCGTGACATAATTGTTAACGTGGGATGTATGACATCACAGAGTTGTGGGACGGCAAACCGCCCGTATTCCAGCGGGCGGTCGCGATCCGCGCCGCCGGTTTTCCGACGGCGTGTGATTTCGCAAAGCTTGAGGTCAACCCTCTATCGACCGCGATAGACGAACTCGCCAGGGATAGCCGCCGCATCCTTGTCGGCCTGCAATGTCAGTGCGTCGCGCAGCGGCGAGCGAATGCAGACGGGGTCGGTTGCGCTGGCATCGCCGGCAAGCGCCATTGCCTGGCAGCGGCAGCCGCCGAAGTCGATCGCCTTGCGGTCGCAGCTTCGGCAAAGCTCCGGCATCCAATCTTCGCCGCGATAAGCGTTGAAGGCGGAGCCGTGATACCAGATATCGGACAGCGACTTCTCGCGAACATTATCGAAGGTCAGCGAGGGGATCGTCTCCGCTGCGTGGCAGGGGAGAACCCGGCCAGACGGCGTAACATTCAGGCCGATCCGTCCCCAGCCACCCATGCATGCCTTGGGATAGGACGAGTGGTGGTCGGCCGGCACATAGTCGATGACGAGAATGCCTTCCAGCCGCTTGCGGGCCTCGATGACGGTCTTGTTTGCCCGCTCGACTTGCTCTCGCGTCGGCATCAGTGCGGCGCGGTTTCTTTCGGCCCAGCCGTGAAACTGCACGGTGGCGATCTCGATACGCCGGGCGCCGAGCTTCACCGCGAGATCGAGCATGTCGTCCAACTGATCCATGTTCTGTTTGTGGCAGACGGCATTGACCGTGAGCGGTATGCCGCTTGCCTTGACCCAGGCGGCGACGGCCATCTTGCGATCGTAGCCGCCCTTATAGCCGCCGACGCGATCGGCGCTCGCGGGGTTCGTTCCCTGCAGCGAGAGTTGCACGTGGTCGAGACCAGCATCGGCGAGCTCGAGCAGGCGCTTCTCGGTGAGGCCGACACCCGATGTGATGAGATTGGTATAGAGACCGGCGGCTGCACCCGCTGCCGTCAGCTCGACCAGATCGCGCCGCGAGGCCGGCTCCCCGCCAGAGAGATGCAGATGCAGGACGCCCATTTCGGCAGCCTGCTGGAAGACCCGGATCCACTCTTCGGTCGACAGTTCTTCCTTGATGCCCGTGAGTTCCAGCGGATTGGAGCAATAGGGGCAGGCAAGCGGACAGCGATGCGTTAGCTCTGCGAGCAGTGCCATCGGCGGCGGCGCTACTGAAGATAGCGGAGCAACCGTTTGCTTGACGACCCTTGCCTCGACGCCCATCACAACACCTGCAGCATGCGACGATTGGCGAGCTCGCGGATGAATGCCAGGACATCGGTCGCGATCTGCTCGCGCGGCGCCTGGAATTCGGCGGCGAAGTCGTCGGCAATCGAGTCAAGATTGCGCTCGCCATCGAGCGCTTCGATGATTTTCACGGCGATCTCATCCACCGCCATCGCCAGTTCAGGTGCAAGCAGAACGGTCTGCCCGCGCACCGGATCGTGGCGCAAACGCACGCCACGGGCCAGCTTGACGACCATGCTGCCGGTTATCGCGACCGTGTCTTCGCTCATCACGCGATCTCCTCGAGCTCGCCGATCACGCCCTCGCGACCGTCCCAGCCACCCGGTGGGATCAGGCCCGGCGTAACATAGGCGAAATGTAGCGCATCGAGCTGCGCCCACAACACCTCGGTCTTGAATGTCAACGCCGCTGCCGCCGCGTCCTGCTTCTCCAGCGTGTTCGCGTTGTCGAGCACATAAGCGAGGCCGAAAGCGACATCGACGGGCGCCTCGTTCAGCCGCTGACGGAAATAGGAGAGCGCCTGATCGTCAGCGAAGGCGTAATGCTGCAACAGCCCGGCGATACGATCGGCATGGATCTTCGGCGCGAAAAGCTCCGTCAACGATGAAGCGACGGCCTCAAGCAGCGGCTTTTCGCGCACGAAGTGAACATAGGCTTCAACGGCAAAGCGCGTGGCGGGCAGGATGCCGCGACCGGAAGCCACATAGTCAGGATCGAGGCCGACGGCTTCAGCGAGCTTTAGCCAGCGCCGGATGCCGCCACCTTCGGTGAGCCCACCATCGTGATCCTCGATGCGGGAGCGCCAGGCGCGGCGCATGTCGGCATCCGTGAGGCGCGACATGAAGGCGGCGTCCTTCATGGGGATATGGCTCTGGTAGCAATAGCGGTTGATCACCCAGGCGCGGACCTGCGTCATGGTGCACTGGCCGCCATGCAGCATTTTGTGGAACGGGTGCTTGTCGTGGTAGCGGTCCGCGCCGATCGCCATCAGCCGCGCTTCGAATGCCTGCCGGTCAGGTGCTTCAGTCAAAGTCGATCTCCATGCCGTCATGGCCAATCTGGAAGCCGCTCGCCTCGAGCATGTCGCGCTCGGGCCCGGCCCGCCAGATCGGATTGGTGTTGTTGATGTGGACGTATATTTTCTTGGCGATATCGAGCTTCGACAGGGCCGCTAAGCTGCCATCGGGGCCGCTGATCGCCATATGGCCCATGCGCTGCCCGGTCTTCTGGCCGACGCCGAGCGTGATCATCTCATCGTCGGTGAACACGGTGCCATCGAAGAACAAGGCGTCGGCGCCGTCGATCCGCTCGATGAGGCCATCGCTGATGTGGGCGCAGCCTGGAATGTAATAGACGCGCTTGCCCTTTGCGATCAGCTCGACGCCGACAGTCTGCTCGCCTTCCAGCTTCAGCTCGGGTTCGCCGTTTTCCATGAACAGCGGCACCTTGCCGGGGACAGCGAACAACCGGGCCTCAATGTCCGGGAGTAGCGAAAACGGCTGCTTGAGCGTTATCGTGTGACGTTTCACAAAGGCGGGATCAAGGGCGCGGAAGACGGGGTTGTCGTCGATGATCTCGGCAATCTCCGTCGTCACGAAGATGTCCAGCGGCTGCTTCTCGCGCAGAATCAACAGGCCGGCCAGATGGTCGATATCGCCGTTTGTGATCAGCACGCTCTTGATCGGACTGTCGCGCAGCGCCTTGGGATGCAGCGCGCTATTGTCGATGATCTGCTGCCTGATATCGGGAGAAGCGTTTAAAACCGCCCAGCTGTGGCCATCGAGACTGACGGCGAGCGATGATTGCGATTGTGGCCTGACACCGGATGCCGGATCGCGCGCAAGGCGGCAATTCTGGCAACCGCAATTCCATTGCGGAAGGCCGCCGCCCGCGGCGGCCCCAAGAACCAGACCGCGAAAGCCAGATGAATCTGTCACGCGCGGACCTCAAACATTACAAGTCAAATTGGATTTAGCCGACCTTAGAAAAGGATCGGTTCGTTGCCGTCGGCAGGAGCGTAACGGTTGATTTCCATACCGCAGCTGACTTCGATGAACTTAGGGGCGTGCCAAGACATGTGTGTCTCCATTCATGCTGGTTTGTCTTACAAGGGTTCACCTAGGCCCACTCATGCTGCACTGCAATAGCGTTTTCAGCATGGCTGCCCGCCCAATGTCGCAAGGCCATCACAATCGCGAGATCGGGCGGGCAAAGCGGCCAGATTAGGCTGCCGGGTCCCATTCAGGCGCCAGACCGTCGGGGCTGACGATGCGGCCGTCAGCCTGAGCAAGCGCATGGATGCGCGCCATGTCTTCATCGCTCAGAGCGAAATCGAAGATCGCGGCGTTCTCTGCAGCGCGCGCTTCCGACACGGTCTTCGACAGCGTAACGAAGCCCTGCTGCACGATCCAGCGAAGCACGATCTGCGGGATCGAGCGGCCATGCGCTGAGGCGATGTCGGCTAGAACATGGTCGCTCAAAACCTTGCCATCGGCCATCGCGTAATAGGCGGTGAGCGACAAGCCCAGCTCGCGCGCGGCCTCGATGACCGGACGCTGATCGAGATACGGATGATACTCGACTTGGTTGTTGGCAAGCGGCCGTTCGCTGAGACGCGCGGCATCCCTCATCAGCGTCGTATTGAAATTGGAGACGCCGATGTGGCGCGCCTTGCCTGCCTTGGCGACGTCATTCAACGAGGCGATCTGCTCTTCCAGGCTGACGACGGTGTTCGGCCAATGCAGCAGCAGGAGATCGACATAGTCGGTCTTCAGCTTCGACAGACTTTCATCGACGGAGGCAAGGAAGGCGCTGCGCTCGTAGTTCGCAACCCAGACCTTGGTGGTGAGAAAGATATCAGCGCGGGCGACACCCGACGAGACGATCCCTTGGCCTACGGCAGCTTCGTTGCCATAGATCTGCGCGGTGTCGACGTGGCGGTAGCCGGTCTTCAGCACATTGGAGACCATCCGTTCGGTATCGGCGGCTTCCATGCGGAACGTGCCGAATCCGAGCGCGGGGATGGAAGCGCCATTGGCGTTGACGAGTTTCATGAGGATTTTCCTTTCGATAGTATCAGGCCGCGGAAGCGACGGTATTGGTTGAAGCAAGCGCGCGGCGGTCGAGCGAGCCGCTCCAGAGCGTGAGAATGAGGGCGCCGACGACGAAGATGGCGCCGACCCATGGCGTGGCCCCAAGGCCGAGCGAAGAGGCAACCACGAGGCCGCCGACCCAGGCGCCTGCCGCGATGCCGAGATTGAAGGCGGCGATGTTCAAGGCCGAGGCGACATCTACCGCTGCCGGACGGACCACGCCGGCAAGCTTCACGACGTAAATCTGCAGGCCAGGCACATTTGCGAAAGACAGGAAGCCGAGGGCGGCCAGCGTCGGGATCGTCAGCCAAGGCGACACGGCGGTGAAGCTGAAGATGGCGAGAACGATGGCCTGCGCGGTGAAGAGCCAGGCAAGAGCCTTGATCGGATCACGGTTGGCGAGGCGTCCGCCGGCGATATTGCCGATGGCGATCGCGATGCCGTAGAGCACCAGGATCAGACTAACAGCCGAGGCCTGGAAACCGGTGACCTGCTCGAGGATAGAGGCTAGGAAGGTGAAGGTGACGAAGGTACCGCCGTAGCCGAGAGCAGTCATGGCGAAGACGATCAGCAGACGGCCGCTGCCGAGAACCTTGACCTGCTCGCCGATCGTTGCCGCCGGCGCCTTCTTGAGGTTTGCCGGCAGAAGGATCCAAAGACCCGCGAAGGCAATGACGCCGAGGCCGGCGACAGCCGCAAATGTCGCGCGCCAGCCGAAGGTCTGACCGATGAGCGTGCCGAGCGGAACGCCTGTCACGATCGCGACCGTCAAACCCATGAACATCATGGCAATCGCCGAGGCGCGCTTATTCTCGGGAACGAGATCGGCGGCGATGGTCGAGCCGACGGAGAAGAAGACGCCGTGCGCGAAGGCAGAGAGAACGCGGGCGACAAGCAGAGGCGCGTAGCCTGGGCTGAGCGCTGCCATTGTATTGCCGAGAATGAACAGCGCCATAAGGCCGAGAAGCAGCAGCTTGCGATCGAGGCGACCGGTGAGCGCGGTCAGAACAGGCGCACCGAAGGTAACGCCGAGCGCGTAAACGCTGACGATCAGGCCAGCGAGCGGCAGATCGATGTTGAGATCATTGGCGACGGTGGGCAGGAGCCCAACGATGACGAATTCCGTCGTGCCGATCGCGTAGGCCGCGACGGTTAAGGCAAACAGGGCAAGGGGCATTGTTAATCCATCCAGTGACGATGCCGGACAAGCGGCGATTTGGGATGGCGGCAATATGGACCACTGACATTATCTCGATAAGCAGCTACATTGCCTCAATAGTTATGAATTGAATTCACAGGAGTGAGCAGTGGATAATACCGTCGGCGAGATGGAGGTCTTCGTGCATACAGCGAAGCTGCAGAGCTTTTCGGCGGCCGGACGCCTGCTGCGCATGTCGCCTTCGGCGGTCAGCAAGCTTGTGAGCAGGCTGGAAGAACGCTTGAAGACCCGCCTTATCGTCAGAACCACGCGCAGCCTGCAACTGACGCAGGAAGGCGAGGTCTATCTCGAGCGCGCGCAGCGCATTCTCGAGGATATCAAGGAAGCCGAGCAGATCGTTTCGACAGGCGGCGAGGCAGCACCGCGCGGACGTCTGCGGGTGAGCGCCTCGGTCGCCTTCGGCGTTCGTCATGTGGTGCCGTTGATCCCGGAATTCCTGACCCGCTATCCGAACGTCCAGCTCGACCTTTCACTGACCGACGGGATCATCGACATCGTCGAGGAACGCGCCGATGTCGCGATCCGTTCAGGCAATCTTCGCGACACCTCGATGAAGGCCCGCAAGCTGATGGACAGCCGGCGCGTGGTCGTGGCGGCACCGAGCTATTTCGAGCGCATGGGCAATCCCGAAAAGCCCGCCGATCTCGACCGGCACAACTGCATGACGTTCAACTTCCGGCAAACCTGGGAAGAGTGGCCGTTTCGGGACCCCGCAACAGGGCAGACCTTCCTGAAAGCGGTCCACGGTAATGTCGAAGTGAATAACGGGCCGACCATTCGCAGTCTCTGCCTCGCGGGCGTTGGGCTGATCCGGGTGGGCGCATTTCACGTGCAGGAGCATATCGACGAAGGCCGTCTGGTGCCGGTGTTAGAAGCGTTCAATCCCGAGGATATCGAGCATATCCACGCCGTCTATCCCGGCCACCCGCATCTCGCGAGCCGGATCCGGGCCTTGATCGACTTTCTCGCCGAGCAGATCTAGCCGCGAGCGTCAGCCAACTTTGAAACGGCGCACCCGGGGTACGCCGTTTCCAAGTTCCAATTCCGGGCTCGTATCTTAAAGACCGGTCGTCTTCATCAACTGCTCCGGATAACGCTCGCCCTCGACCTGGATTGCGGCCGCAGCCGTCTCGATCTGCGCGAGATCGTCGGCGCTCAGTGCCACCTCGGCCGCGCCGAGGTTTTCCTCAAGGCGATGCAGCTTCGTCGTGCCGGGGATCGGCACGATCCAGGGTTTCCGGGCCAGCAGCCAGGCCAGTGCGATTTGCGCCGGCGTAGCCTTCTTGTCCTCGGCGATGCGCTTCATGAGATCGATCAGCGCCTGGTTCTTCTCCATCGCCTCCGGCGTGAAGCGCGGCAGCATCTTGCGGAAATCGCCTTCGCCGATCTTCGTGTCCTTGTTCATCGCGCCGGTGAGAAAGCCCTTGCCGAGCGGGCTGTAAGCAACCAGCGCGATGCCAAGCTCCTCGCAGGCTTCGAGAATGCCGTTGGTCTCCGGCCCGCGCGTCCACAGCGAATATTCGTTCTGCAGCGCGGCGACCGGCTGCACCGCATGGGCGCGGCGGACCGTCTGTGCGCCCGGCTCTGACATGCCGAAATGCTTCACCTTGCCTTCCGCGATCAGATCCTTGACCGTGCCGGCGACGTCCTCGATCGGCACGTTGGGGTCAACGCGGTGCTGGTAGAGCAGGTCGATGACATCGACCCCGAGGCGCTTCAGCGAACCTTCGGCCGCCTTGCGGATCTGCTGGGGGCGGCTGTTGACGCCGGCCATTTTGCCATCAACGATATTGAAGCCGAACTTCGTGGCGATCACCACCCGGTCACGCATCGGCCGGAGCGCCTCGCCGACGATCTCTTCATTCGTATAAGGTCCATAGATCTCGGCGGTGTCGAAAAACGTCACGCCGCGCTCGACGGCCTGGCGCACCAATGTCACGCTCTCCTGGGTGCTCAGCGCATGGCCATAGCTGAAGTTCAGGCCCATGCAGCCAAAGCCGAGGGCAGAGACTTCCAGTCCGCTTTTTCCAAGTATCCGCTTTTCCATATTACGCTCCTTCAGGACGGCGCTCGCCGTCTCACGTCGGCATTAAACAGGAGTGCCTCCGGCAAACGATGAGCTTCATTCTCACTGTCCGGGCATTCCAGATATTCCTGCACCCTAAAAGTACCACCGAACCCGCGACCGCATTAGACCATGATCTCCGCATGGACTTATATCTGCGGCTCATGAGTACGCATGGAAGAACCGATGAGGAAGCAGGGACCGCAGCTGGGTTGCCCAGTCGGAGCCAACGCGTGCAAGGAGAAACGGTGGCACATTGATGAACCGACGATTGCGCCTACATCAAGCATTATTGGCTGCAGTAACCGCACGCCTTTCAGAAGGGAGGGTCGTCCATCATGAAGGGATCCAAGACGATTGTGCAGATGAGTGTCCGCGAACGGCGGGACATATTGGCCGCTGTTGCCGATGCGCTGGAGACAAGTGCCAAGGAGGCATTAATCGAAGGCAACGCAAGTTTTGCGGCGAGCTCAGGTGACCTTGCTTCGACAATTCGCGGCAGCGTGCATGGCCTTGCGAACACCGATCTCAAGGCAGCCGAGTTCCTGCTGCAGCAAGCCATGACACTGATCGAGCAATTCCGATTCCGCGACCCACATCGCCCAGAGACGCTGACGCTCCACTGAATCTGGCATAGCTTCGAAGATATGACGGCAACTTTCAACGGCCATCATCAAACGTTTGCACGTAGTGTTTCAGATGCGCCAGTAACATCCTCGCATAGCCTGGAAGCTGCATTTCGTTTCTGACGCAAACGTATAGTTCGCGATCCGCCCAAGGCTCCGAGATTGGCACGACCTTGAGATTCATGAAGTGTGCGTAGCGTCGTGCAGCACTCTCTGGAATGATCGACACACCAGCTCCCTGTTCGACAACCCGGCACGTCGCTTCAAATCCTGCAATCAACAGCCTGAAATGCGGTGTGCGTCCGAGCTCGTTCGCTTGACGCCCTAGAAACTGCATCAAGGCCGGATTGCCTTGCTGGCCAACTAGCTTGAAATCCAGGATGCGCGGAAACGCGACGGCATCGAACGGCACGTCGAGATCGCGCGGCGCGATCAGCACCAGCCGGTCGGGAACGAAACGAAACCGCTCGAGCCCGGTCATATCGGCCGAGGAGGCAACAATCGCGATATCGGCCTGGCCCTGCTTCAGTAGGTTCACCGCCTCGAGGCTCGGTTTGTCCTCGACGCTGACACTGATATCCGGGCTTGCTGCAAGAAAGGCGCCAAGCGCCTGCGGCAAATGCTCTGCAAGCATATTGGTGTTTGACAGCAACCTGACATGACCGCTGCGGCCATCGGCGAAAGCGTCGAGGTCGGCCTCGATCCGGCGAGCGTCGTCCAGTATCTGACGGGCATGACTTGCCAGCATTTCGCCCGCCAAGGTCGGCTTGATCCCCCGTCCAGTACGTTCGAAGAGCTCGAGATCGAACGCCTCCTCCAGACGCCTCAGGCGCGCACTTACGGCCGCCACGACGACATTGTTCTGACGAGCGGCGGCTGTCAGACTACCGCCGTCGACCGCAGCCAGGAATATGCGTAAGTCAATCAGGTCGAATTTCACGGTTCCGCTTTCATTTTCTGTGAAAACTGTTTGTATGACAAATTGATTTTCAAACGCAGCATAGCGCGGTTATGACGATTGCCAAGTCGCGAGCGTGACACGTCGACGCATAAAGCCATATCCTCATTTAGAGCGATTTAGCAAACCAAGTTCAGTGATTTGTTTTTCTTACATTGGCTTGAATCGACGTTTTTCACATATGTCCTCGCGGCGACGTGGATCGGCTACGCTCGTGGGAGGTGATGCAAAGCCTGTTGTCGTTTATTCATGCTTGATGAAAGCACGTCGATAATGCATTTGCATACCGCCATCTCTCGGCCTCACTTTAAACGCCTGCGATCGATCGCACTCTGTCTGTCCGCGCTGGTGTCCATCACTGGCGCAGCCTCCGCGCAAGATCAGACGGCGACGCCAACCGACCTGATCACCAAGGGCCGCTACCTGGCGACCGCGGCCGATTGCGCCGCGTGCCATACCGCGCCCAACTCCGGGCAGCCCTTTGCCGGCGGCTATGCGATCGAATCGCCGCTCGGCAAGATTTTCTCGACCAACATCACGCCATCCAAGACCGACGGCATCGGCACATACAGCGAGGAAGACTTCGCTCACGCCGTTCGCAACGGTGTCGCCAAGGATGGCAGCCATCTCTATCCGGCGATGCCTTACACGGCCTACGCCAAGCTCTCCGACGAGGACATCTCCGCGCTCTACGCTTACTTTATGCAGGACGTGAAGCCGATTGATCACGCGCCGGAGAAGACGGCGCTGCCATTCCCGTTCAGCATCCGCGCCTCTATGTCGGTGTGGAACCTGCTCTTCCTCGACAAGGATCGCTTCCAGCCGGATGCATCCAAGTCCGCCGAGTGGAACCGTGGCGCCTATCTGGCCGAGGCTCTCGAGCACTGCAGCACCTGCCACACGCCACGCAATCTCCTTATGGCGGAAAGCGGAAGCCGGGCGCTTTCGGGCGCGTCCATCGGCTCTTGGTTCGCACCGAACATCACCTCCGACAAGGTTGATGGCATCGGCGGCTGGTCCGACGAGGAACTCGTGCAGTATCTGCGCACAGGCCATGTCGTCGGCAAGGCGCAGGCAGCCGGCCCGATGGCGGAAGCCATCGAGCACAGCATGCAGCACTTGACCGAGGCGGACCTCAAGTCGCTCGTCGTTTATCTGAAGGATACGAAGCCGATCACCACCGGCGAAGCCACGCCGCGCTATGATGTCGGCAAGCCCTCGACAGCCGAACTCGATCTACGTGGCCTGCCTGGCCAGGCCGTGACCGAGAAGGGCTTCCATATCTTCAGCGGCTCCTGCGCCGCCTGCCATCAGGTCGATGGCGAGGGCAACGACCACTATCCGTCGCTCTTTCACAATACCGCAACCGGCGGCAATAACCCGGACAACCTGATCGCAACGATCCTTTTCGGCCTGTCGCGCACGATCGACGGCATACCGACATTCATGCCGGCCTTCGGCGAGAACGCGTCTTACACCGATCGCCTCTCCGACAAGGACGTCGCCGATGTCAGCAACTATGTGCTGAGCCATTTCGGCAACGGCAAGGTGACCGTCACCGCAGCAGATGTCCTGCGTGTCCGCGAGGGTGGAGAAAAGCCGGCATTGGCAGCGGTTGCACCGTTCATCGTTCCGGCGTTTGCCGTGGCGTTGATCCTCGCTGCACTCGTCATCGCGCTACTCGTTGCTCGCCGCAGGCGGCAGCCGGCCCACGCCTGACCATTTCACCCTTTTTCCCAGTTCTGACTACCTCATCGAGGATATCAGCGATGCCAATCGACCCGAACAATGCGGGCTCTCTCATGAGCCGGCCCCTCCACCGCCGAGACCTCCTGCGCGCCACCGTGGCCGTCGGGGGACTGGCCGCCCTCTCCTCCTTTGCAGCACCAGTATCGGCGTTCGCGGCCGACGATGACGTCCAGGGCTTCACCAAGCTTTCCGAATTCCTGACCGGCTACGAACTCGACCCCGTGCTCGGCGCACGCTTCCTTGCAGCACTCTCCAAGCGCAGCAAGACGCTGAAAGCAGACATCGCCGCCCTGCAGCAGGCCGTGAGCCAGTCCGGCGCCAAGGACATGGATAGCTTTCTCGCGACAAAGCCCGCCGAGCGCGAGATGAAGACTTCAGCGAAGATCGTCTCCGCCTGGTATCTCGGCGTGGTCGGCGACCCAGAGGACGCGGAACTCATCACCTACGAGAAATCGCTCATGTACCGCCCGACCAAGGGCCTCCTTCCCATTCCGACCTACGGTCCCGGCCCGAACGCCTGGGGACCGAAGCCCGGCAGCAAGATCTGACAGGATATAGACAATGGCAAACGACGCATATGATGCGGACCTGATCGTCATCGGATCGGGTGTCATGGGCGGCATCGTCGCCGCACAGCTCGCCAAAGCCGGCAAGAAGGTGATCATTCTCGAAGCCGGTCCGCGTGTCGATCGCCGCGAGATCGTTGAGACCTTCCGCAACGCCCCGGTCAAGCTCTCGCTGGCGAACGCCAAGCTGCAGGGCGCCGGATCCCCCTTCCCCAGCATGCCCTGGGCGCCATCCACCTATGGCGACTATCTGCAGTATGAAGGCCCGGTCAAATACAACACCTCCTACCTGCGCGTTGTCGGCGGCACGACCTGGCACTTCGGTTCGGCGCTCTGGCGCATGATCCCGAACGACTTCAAGATCCAGTCGCTTTACGGTCGCGGCCGCGACTGGCCGATCGGCTATGACGATCTGGAAGACTACTACAACAAGGCCGAGCTGGAGCTCGGCGTCACAGGCATGGACGGCCAGGACGAAAGCGGCCAGGGCGGTGGTCCGATGCCGCCGCGTTCCATGCCCTTCCCGATGAAGCAGCTGAATTCCAGCTACATGTTCACGACGCTGGCTGAAAAGCTCTCGGTAGGCGGCTTCAACCCGGTACTCGAGCCGCATGGCCGCGCCTCGCGCCCCTACGGCAACCGCCCGGTCTGCGCCGGCAACAACAACTGCAATCCGGTCTGTCCGATCGGCGCCAAGTATGACGGCTCGATGCACATCGACGAAGCCGAACGCCATGGCGCCAAGCTGCTCGACAACTCGCCAGTCTACAAGGTGGAAGCGGGCGACGACGGCAAGATCACTGCGGTCTGGTACAAGAAGCCCGACAATTCCGAGCACCGGCTGACGGCGCGCTATTTCGTGCTTGCCGCCTACGGCATCGAGTCCGCCAAGCTGCTGCTCATCTCGACCTCGGACAAGTATCCGAACGGCATCGCCAATTCGTCGGATCAGGTCGGCCGCAACCTCATGGACCACACCGGCATCAGCATGAACATGCTGACCAAGGAGGACATGTGGCCGGGCGAAGGCCCGACCGAACTGCTGGTCTATCTCAACCAGCGTGACGGCGCCTTCCGCAAGGATTACCCGAGCTACAAGATCAAGGTGCGCAATACGGTACCGACAGCCCAGATGACCGAAGGCTTCATCAAAAAGGGCATCATGGGCTCCAAGCTCGACGAGCAGATCCGCAAGTACTCGGCCCGCTCGCTGAACTGGGCGATCGATTTCGAGCCGCTGCCGCTGGCCGAAAACCGCGTCACGCCGTCGAAGACCAAGTTCGATGCGCTCGGCATCCCGGTTCCGGTGCTTTATTACTCGGTCACCGACTACTGGAATGCCGGCCGCGATCGTGGCCTGGAAGATTTGAACAAGATTGCCCAGCTGCTCGACGCCGAGGTCCTGTCGACCGACGTGAAGTGGCAAAACCGCCAGCACGTCATGGGCACGACCCGCATGGGCGACGATCCGAAGGACTCAGTCGTCGACCGCGATTGCCGCACCCATGACCACTCGAACATGTTCATCGCCGGCACCAGCGTCATGCCGTCGGCCTCTTGCATGAACCCGACACTGACGGGTGCGGCGCTCAGCGTGCGTATTGCCGAGCAGCTGATCAAGGAGATCTGATTTCAGCACTCAAAAAGGTCTCGGCCGCAATGGTCGGGGCCTTTCGCATCTCAAAACGAAAACAGCGACCGCCTGGCAGGCAGGTCGCTGTTTTCGTATTCGCCGATGGAAGCGACGTCAGTCGCGGTTGGTATAGAGCGCGCTAGAGCGCTCAAGGTGTTTCAAGATCGCCGCTTCCGCACCATTCGCATCGTTGGCAGCGAGACAGTCGAGGATCTGCTCATGCTCCACCAGCGTGAACTTCTCCTTGCCGGTCCAGATCAGCATGTCTGTGTGATAGGCCTTCAGCCATGCCAGCATCGCCTCGCTGACGGCAACGAAGATCGGGTTACCCGAGATTTGCGCGATCCGCGTATGGAACTGCATATCGGCGGCGATGAAGTCTTCCGCGTTGCCGAGCGAGCGACGCTGCTCCTCGATGATATCGCGAAGATCGGTGATATCGGCAGGCGTGGCCTTGACCGCCGCCTCGCGCGCCATCCCGCGCTCGAAAAAGATGCGTGAGCTCTTGAGGTGATCGAGCGAGTCGGCAGATTGCGCGAGCATGATCTTCGCCGTCAGGTCCACCTGGCGGAAAATCGATCTTGCGGTCAACTGCAGAACTTTGGCGCGCTCTCCGTGCGAGATGTTGACCAGGCCCATATTGGCCAGCGACTGCATCGCCTCGCGGATAGCAGGCCTTCCAACCCCGAAGCGCTCCATCAGCACCCGCTCCGAAGGCATTTCGTCACCGGGGCGAAGCTCGCCCGAGGTGATCATCCTCTCCAGCCGATCGAAAACCTCATCGGATAGTTTGCGACGCACGATCTGTTCGATTGGCTGGTTCATGGTGTCTCGCTGGCTCACAATATCCCTCCTTTATGCATGCTAGCGTCCCGGCACGAAAGGCCGTCGTCGGAAATCGGTATGTGCTCTTTCAAAAAATTTTCGTTGCAGAAATTGGAATACTCATTATACCAGTTCATGAGTTGACGCCATGGCAAACTTTCGGCCTAGGCAGGAGGAGCAACGAAACCTCATGATGATCACAGTTACCTACCGCATCGAAACGACCGGCAACGTCGAGGCCATGGCCGCCAAGATCGCCAGCGATCAGTCGACCGGCACGTTCGTCCCTGTTCCCGGCGAAACGGAAGAGCTGAAGGCACGCGTCGCGGCACGTGTTATCGCCATTCGCCACCTGCCCGATGCGGAATACCCGACCTGGCCGGAAGTTGCACCCGGCAGCGGCCCCATCCACCGCGCCGATGCCGATATCGCCTTCCCGATGGACGCGATCGGTACGGATCTCTCCGCCTTGATGACCATTGCCATCGGCGGCGTATTCTCGATCAAGGGCATGAGCGGCATCCGCATCGTCGACATGAAGCTGCCTGAGGCCTTCGCCACCGCCCACCCCGGCCCGCAATTCGGCCTGCCCGGCAGCCGCCGGCTGACCGGCGTCGAAGGTCGGCCGATCATCGGCACGATCGTCAAACCGGCGCTCGGCCTGCGCCCGCATGAGACGGCGGAACTTGTCGGCGAACTCATCGAGTCCGGCGTCGATTTCATCAAGGACGACGAAAAGCTGATGAGCCCGGCCTATTCGCCGCTCAAGGAGCGCGTCGCGGCCATCATGCCAAAGATCCTCGATCACGAGCAGAAGACCGGCAAGAAGGTCATGTACGCCTTCGGCATCTCGCATGCCGATCCAGACGAGATGATGCGCAATCACGATCTCGTCCTTAAGGCCGGCGGCAACTGCGCCGTCGTCAACATCAATTCGATCGGCTTCGGCGGCATGAGCTTCCTGCGCAAACGTTCGGGCCTCGTGCTGCATGCCCATCGCAACGGTTGGGACATCCTGACCCGCGATCCGGGCGCCGGTCTCGACTTCAAGGTCTACCAGCAGTTCTGGCGCCTGCTCGGTGTTGACCAGTTCCAGATCAACGGCATCCGCATCAAGTATTGGGAGCCGGACGAGAGCTTCGTCGAATCCTTCAAGGCCGTCAGCACGCCGCTGTTCAGCAAGGCCGACTGCCCGCTGCCAGTCGCTGGCTCCGGTCAGTGGGGTGGCCAGGCGCCGGACACCTATAACCGCACCGGCCGCACTACCGACCTGCTCTATCTATGCGGCGGCGGGATCGTCAGCCATCCTGGTGGCCCGGCGGCCGGCGTACGCGCCGTGCAGCAGGCCTGGCAGGCGGCGGTCGCCGACATCCCGCTCGACGAATACGCCAAGGATCACCCGGAACTCGCGGCCTCGATCGCGAAGTTCGGCGACGGCAAGGCAGCTTGAGACCATGACCAAACCTCTGCTTACCTATTACGGTGACGATTTCACCGGTTCCGCCGACGTCATGGAAGCGCTCGCCTCCAACGGCGTGCCGACCGTGCTCTTCCTCGGCATCCCCAGCACCGAGACGGCAAAGCGTTTCGCCGATTACCGCGCCTTCGGCATTGCCGGCACCAGCCGCAGCGAAACGCCGGAGTGGATGGAAAAGCATCTGCCGGCGATCTTTGAATGGCTGAAGGCGCTCGATGCCGACATCTGCCATTACAAGGTCTGCTCGACCTTCGATTCCAGCCCTGCGGTTGGCAACATCGGCAAGGCGATCGAAATCGGCAAGGCACTCTATGGCCAGCCGGTCGTGCCTGTGGTCGTCGGCGCGCCGCAGCTGAAGCGCTTCACCGCTTTCGGCAATCTCTTCGCCGCCTACCAGGATCGCTACTATCGTATCGATCGCCATCCCGTCATGAGCCGTCATCCGGTGACGCCGATGGCCGAAGCCGACCTGACGCTGCATCTGGCAAAACAGACGGCACTGCCCGTAGCGCTCGCCGATCTCGTCACCACGGCGGCGCCCGATGCCGACCAGCGCATCGACAAGACGATCGCGGACCTCGATGGCATCCTGCTGATCGACGTGGACAGCGCCCAGTCGCAGGCTCTCGCCGGCCGTCAGGTCTGGCGGGCCAAGCGCGACGGCGGCCTGTTCACAGCCGGCTCGTCAGGCGTCGAATACGCATTGCTGCAGGCATGGAAGGCCGAAGGGCTGCTTGGCGAACCGACAACCTTCGCCGAGCCCGGCAAGGTCGATCGCCTTGCCGTCGTGTCCGGAAGCGTCTCGCCAACCACCGAACGGCAGATCCGCAACGCAACGGAAAACGGCTTTGACGGCATAGCCGTCGATCCGCTCGATCTCGTCGGCGAAAGCGGTGACCGCGCCATCGAAACGGCTGTCACTGAGGGCGTCCAGCGCCTGAAGGAAGGCCGCAGCGTCATCCTGCACACGGCGCTCGGCTCATCGTCAGACAAGGGAACCGATATCGATCGTATTCCCGGATCCCGCCATCGCCTCGGCTCAGCTCTCGGCACGATCCTGCGCCGGTTGATCGAAACCGAAAAGCTGCCCCGCGCGGTCATTGCCGGCGGCGACACGTCGAGCCACGCGCTGCAGGAACTGCGTGTGGACGCTCTGACGACCTTGCTGCCACTGCCGCAGACCCCCGGCTCGCCACTCTGCACCGCGCACGGCAACTACGCGCCGACCAACGGACTGCAGATCGCGCTCAAGGGCGGCCAGGTCGGAACCGACGGCTATTTCGCACAGATCCGCGACGGACGGAGGGCTTGAACATGCGCTACTGGGTTGGCACTAGCTTCAAGATGAACAAGACGCTTGGCGAGGCTCTGTCCTTTGCCGAAAAGCTGGCAGTCGCCGATGGCGATCGCCACGCGGACATCCAGCGCTTCGTCATCCCGCCCTTCACGGCGGTGCGCGAGGTCAAGAACGCTCTCGCCGACAGCTCGGTGAAGGTCGGCGCGCAGAACATGCATTGGGACGCCGCCGGCGCCTGGACCGGCGAAATCTCGGCTCCGATGCTGAATGATTGCAACCTCGACATCGTCGAGCTCGGCCACTCCGAGCGTCGCGAGCACTTCGGCGAGACTGACGAAACCGTCGGCCTGAAGGTCGAAAGCGCCGTCAAGCACGGCCTGATCCCGCTGATCTGCATCGGTGAGACGCTTGCCGAGCGCAACGCTGGTGATGCCGACGCGGTGCTGAAGCGGCAGGTTGAGGGCGCGCTGGCGCGCGTGACCACATCAGGCAAGGACGCGGAAATTCTTCTTGCCTACGAACCGGTATGGGCGATTGGCGTCAACGGCATTCCAGCCACCGCCGACTATGCCGACGAACGCCACGCGCGCATCGCCGATGTGGCTGCCAAGGTGCTCGGTCGGGCGGTTCCGGTTCTCTACGGCGGCAGCGTCAATCCAGGCAATTGCGAGGAGCTGATTACGCAACCGCACATCGACGGCCTTTTCATCGGTCGCTCTGCCTGGGCCGTCGAAGGCTATCTCGACATTCTGAAGCGCGTTGCCGCGGTCATCTGATCGCAGCCACCAATTCCATTCATCCAGCCCCCGAATGATTGAAAGGACACGGACCATGAAAATCGCCATCGGAGCGGATAGCGCCGGCAAGCCATTGCTTGACGTGATCGCCGCCCACCTCGCCACCAAGGCGGGCCTCGAAGTGCACGATCTCAGCCAGGCCGGCTTTTATGCCGACCTGTCGCAGAACCTCGCGCAGACCATCGTCGACGGCCAACATGAGCGCGGTATTCTCATCTGCGGCACCGGCATTGGCGTTTCGATCTCGGCCAACAAGGTTCCGGGCATCCGCGCCGCGCTGACGCACGACACCTACTCGGCCGAGCGCGCCGCGAAGTCCAACAATGCACAGATCATCACGATGGGCGCACGCGTGATCGGTCCGGAACTTGCCAAGTCGATCGTCGACACCTGGCTCGCCTCCGAATTCGACCCGAAGGGCGCTTCGGCAAGCAACGTCGACGCCATCAACAGGCTCGACGCGGTTAAGTAATACTTATTCTGGGGTGGTGATTGACTCATCATACCAGCAACGTTAACAATTCCAGCAAAACACGAAGTGAGGAAACATGACTTCCATTGCTCTGTTCGGCGCCGGCGGCAAAATGGGCTACCGGCTTGCAAAGAACCTCAAGGGTTCGCGCTACGACGTTCGCCACGTCGAAATCAGCGATGTCGGCAAGGCACGCCTGAAGGACGACCTCGGCCTTTCGACCGTGGACGTAGACGCAGCGCTTGATGGCGTCGACGTCGTCATCCTGGCCGTTCCGGACACGCATATCGGCAAGGTTGCCGCCAGCATCAACGACAAGCTCAAGGCCGGCACCATGGTTGTTGCGCTTGACGCTGCCGCGCCATTCGCTGGCCACTTCCCGGAGCGTCCTGATCTGACGTATTTCGTCACGCATCCGTGCCATCCGCCGATCTTCAATGACGAAACCGACATGCAGGCCAAGAAGGACCACTTCGGCGGCCTCTTCGCTAAGCAGCACATCGTTTCGGCTCTCATGCAGGGTCCGGAAGAAGCCTACGCCGTCGGCGAAGAAATCGCCAAGACGATCTGGGCACCGGTCATGCGCTCGCACCGCGTCACCGTCGAGCAGATGGCGATGCTGGAGCCGGGTCTCTCCGAGACCGTTGCCGCTTCGCTGCTCGTCGTCATGAAGCAGGCCATGGATGAGTGCGTCGCACGCGGCGTTCCGGAAGAAGCTGCCCGCGACTTCCTGCTCGGCCACCTGAACGTTCTCGGCGCCGTCATCTTCGGCGAAGTCCAGGGCGTGTTCTCGGACGCTTGCAACAAGGCTATCGAATTCGGCATTCCCGCCCTGATGAAGGACGATTGGAAGCGCGTGTTCGAACCGCAGGAGATCGCTGATAGCATCAAGCGTATCACCTGATACCGATCCCGGGAGGGGGCAACCCCTCCCCTTTCACCGCCCTGCTGGGAACAGGGCTTCTTTTGGGAGGAAACCAATGAGACTGACACGTAGACTGACCGTCGCTGCCATTGCCAGCGCGCTCGCATTTGGCGTTGCCATGCCCGCTTTTTCCGCGGACCTGATCGCCATCATAACCCCCGCACACGACAACCCGTTCTTCAAGGCTGAAGCCGTAGGTGCTGAAGCCAAGGCGAAGGAACTGGGCTATGAAGCGCTCGTCATGACCCATGACGACGACGCCAACAAGCAATCCCAGATGATCGACACCGCCATCGGTCGCGGTGCGAAGGCCATCATTCTCGACAACGCCGGCGCTGATGCGACCGTTGCCGCCGTCAAGAAGGCCAAGGACGCGGGCATTCCGTCCTTCCTCATCGACCGCGAAATCAACGCCACGGGCGTTGCCGCCGCGCAGATCGTTTCCAACAACTACCAGGGCGCCCAGCTGGGCGCGCAGGAATTCGTCAAGCTGATGGGCGAGAAGGGCAATTATGTCGAGCTCGTCGGCAAGGAATCCGACACCAATGCCGGCATCCGCTCGCAGGGCTACCATGACGTCATCGACGACTATCCGGATCTGAAGTCGGTCGCCAAGCAGTCGGCCAACTGGAGCCAGACGGAAGCCTACGCCAAGATGGAAACCATCCTGCAGGCGAACCCGGATATCCAGGGCGTCATCTCCGGCAACGACACGATGGCCATGGGCGCGATCGCCGCTCTCCAGGCCGCCGGCCGCAAGGACGTGATCGTCGTCGGCTTCGATGGCTCCAACGACGTCCGCGACTCCATCAAGTCCGGCGGCATCAAGGCCACCGTTCTGCAGCCTGCCTACGCACAGGCGCAGATGGCTGTCGAACAGGCCGACGCCTACATCAAGAACAAGACTCTTCCCAAGGAAGAGAAGCAGTTGATGGATTGCATTCTCATCAACGCCGACAACGCCTCCAAGCTCGAAACCTTCGCGATCGCCAAGTAACGACAGCTTGAGACCACTGGCGAAGAGCGCGATCATCCGCGCTCTTCGTTTCTTATCCTATTCCATAAGATTGGAGTTTCGTGGATGGCGAGGGTCAGAAGCGCGGTTGTGATCGCATTGCTTGCGATGGCACTGCCGGGCTGCAAAATCATCAAAACGCCGACGGCGGAAGAAAAGGCAGCGGAAACCGCAAAGAGCGCCTTCGATCCCGCGGCAAAGGTCGAGGCCATCTGGCAGTCGCAGGCAATTCCTTATCTGCAAAAGCGGGCCGGCGATTTGAAGGACGTCGTGGCGCTTGCTGCCTCCAGCCCGGATCAGGCCGGCGAGAAATACGGCAATCCCCGCAAGCAGGCGAGTGCGCCCTGGACCTATGCGGTCAAGCTGAGCGGCAAGGTTGTCGCCGCCGATACCGCGTCGCGCGCCGCCACGATCGATCTGGACGCCGATGGCGATGGAAAGGCCGACGCCAAGGTGCAGATTGGCCCCGCGGTGCGCGGAACGGCGCTGCGCGATACGCTTGAGTTCGTCAATTTCAACGAATTCAAGAACCAGATCGAGTGGGCCCAGTTCGGCAAGGCGTTCAACGAGAAGATCAATGCCGCGCTCCTGGGGCCCCTGCCGCGCGACGGCCTGACTGGCAAGACCGTCACGGTCACCGGCGCCTTCCCGCTGCCGTCATCCGGCCAGTTGCCGCTGGTGACCCCGGCCGAACTGACGGAAGGGCCGTAGTGATGAGCGAAACGATCGAACACGACGTTATCCTGCGCCTCGAAGAGGTGTCCAAGGTTTATTCCGGCATCGTGGCCGTCAAGCGCGCCGACCTCGAGCTCCGGCGCGGCGCGGTCAACGTGCTGGTCGGCGAGAACGGCGCTGGAAAGTCGACGCTGATGAAGATCATCGCCGGCGTCGAGCGGCCAACGCTTGGACGCATCGTCCTCGATGGCGAAACGGTCTCCTTCGACAGCCCTGCCGACGCCCAGGCGCACGGTATTGGCATGATCTTCCAGGAGCTCAACCTCTTCGCCAACATGACGGTGGCCGAAAATATCTTCGCCACCCGCGAGATCACCCGCGGCATTCGCGGCATCGATCACAAGGCGCAGATCGAAAAGGCAAACGCCTTTCTGAAGCGCCTGGATGCCGGCATCAATGCCGAAACCATGGTCGAGGACCTGCCGATCGGCCAGCAGCAGCTTGTCGAAATTGCCAAGGCGATGTCGCTCAACGCCCGCATCCTGATCATGGACGAGCCGACATCGGCGCTATCGGCCGCCGAGGTCGAAATCCTGTTCAAGGTCATCGCCGAACTGAAGGCGCAGGGTGTCGCCATCGTCTATATCTCGCACCGGCTGGAAGAGCTGATGCGGATCGGCGATTACATCACCGTGCTACGAGATGGCCAGATCACCGGCCATGCGATGGTCCGCGACATCGACACCAAGTGGATCGTCCGCTCGATGATCGGCTCGGATGCCAAGGATTTCGCCAAGGCAGCCGACCATGAGCTCGGACCGGAAGCCTTTCGCGCCGAGGAGATCAGCCTGCCGCGCAGGACCGGCGGTCTGGCCGTCGATCACGTCTCGCTTTCAGTCCGCGCGGGCGAGATCCTCGGTATCTACGGCCTGATGGGCGCGGGACGCAGCGAGTTCTTCGAATGCGTAATCGGCCGCCACAAGCACTCAACCGGCAAGATCTTCATCGACGGTCAGGAAGTACGCGCGCAGGATACGACGGGGCGGATCAGGAAAGGGCTTGCCCTCATCCCCGAGGATCGTCAGCGCGAAGGGCTGGTGCAGGTGCTCTCCATCGCCAGCAATCTGACGCTCGCCAGCCTCGATCACTTCACGCGGATCTTTCATATCAAGGCAGGCGCCGAAAGGCAGGGCATCAACGACATGATCCGCGATCTTTCCATAAAAGCGCCAAACCCGGAATTCGAAGTCACCTCGATGTCCGGCGGCAACCAGCAGAAAGTGGTTATCGGTAAGGCACTGATGACCAACCCGAAGGTTCTCCTGATGGACGAGCCCAGCCGCGGCATCGATGTCGGCGCCAAGGCGGACGTGTTCCGCACCATGCGCAGACTGGCCGCCAAGGGCCTTGCAATTTTGTTTTCAACCTCAGACCTTGAAGAGGTCATGGCCCTTTCCGACCGCATCGCCGTTCTCAGCAACGGCAAGCTGGTCGCCGTCTTCGACAGAAGCGAAGCAACGGAAGAGGCTATCATCGCGGCATCTGCCAAAGGTCACGGACACCAAGGAAAGCTCGCGTCATGACGGCGGACACCTCTTCCACATTCGGGGCCAAGCGGTCGAGCGGCTCCATTCTCCTCACGCTGATGAAGCTCAGAACCTTCATCGCCCTTTTTGCCGTGATCATCTTCTTCGCGATCTTCGCGCCGAATTTCACATCCACGGCCAACATGATCTTGATGTCGAAGCACGTCGCGCTCAACGCGTTCCTCGCCATGGGCATGACCTTCGTCATCATCACCGGCGGCATCGACCTTTCGGTCGGCTCGATCGTCGGCCTGTGCGGCATGGTCGCCGGCGCCTTGATCCTCAACGGCGTGGAACTGCCGATCGGCTACACGATCTTCTTCAACATCTATGAGATCGTGCTGATTACGCTGGCCGTCGGCCTGGCGATCGGCCTGATCAACGGCTTGTTGATCACCAAGCTCAACGTCGCGCCGTTCATCGCGACGCTCGGCACGCTTTATATCGCACGCGGCCTCGCGCTGCTCTCCTCCGACGGTCAGACCTTCCCCAATCTCGTGGGCAAGCCGGAATACATGACGACGGGCTTCGACGTCTTCGGCGCCGGCCGCATGCTGGGCCTGCCAGTCTCGATCTGGATTCTGATCGTGCTCGCCCTAATTGCCGCCTACGTGGCGCGCTCGACGCCGATCGGCCGGCATATCTTCGCCGTCGGCGGCAACGAGCGTGCAGCGCGCATGTCCGGCATCCGGGTCGATGTGGTGAAGATCTTCGTCTACATGTTCTCGGGCCTGTGCGCGGCGATCGTCGGCCTCATCATCTCGTCCGAACTGATGGCCTCGCATCCGGCCACCGGCGAAAGCTTCGAGCTCAACGCGATCGCCGCGGCGGTCCTCGGAGGCACCTCGATGTCGGGGGGACGCGGCACGATCGGCGGCACGATCATCGGCGCCTTCGTCATCGGTATCCTGTCCGACGGATTGGTCATGATGGGCGTATCGTCCTTCTGGCAGATGGTCATCAAGGGGCTGGTCATTATTATCGCGGTTGTGGTGGATCAGGCGCAGCGCCGTCTGCAACAGCGCGTGACTCTCATGCAAATGGCAAAGGCAGGATAAGCAATGACGGAATTGAATGGCGCACTCATCGGCTGCGGCTTTTTCGCGGTCAACCAGATGCATGCGTGGCAGGACGTTGCCGGGGCTTCGATCGTGGCGATCTGCGATCGCGACCCCGAGCGGCTGAAAATCGTCGGCGACCAGTTCGGCATCGACAGGCGCTATAGCGATGCGGCCCAGATGTTCGCCGATGGCGGCTTCGATTTCGTCGACATCGCCACCACCGTCCAGAGCCACCGCGCTTTGGTCGAGATGGCCGCCGCGCACAATGTGCCGGCGATCTGCCAGAAGCCATTCGCAAAGACACTCGACGACGCCAAGGCCATGGTCAAGGTTTGCGCCGATGCCGGGCTGCCCCTGATGGTGCACGAGAACTTCCGCTGGCAGACGCCGATCCAGGCCGTGAAGAAGGTTCTGGAATCCGGCGCCATCGGCCAGCCTTTCTGGGGCCGCTTCTCGTTCCGTTCGGGCTACGACGTCTTTTCGGGTCAGCCCTATCTGGCTGAGGGCGAGCGCTTCATCATCGAAGATCTCGGCATCCATACGCTCGATATCGCCCGCTATATCCTGGGCGACGTGGCAGCGCTCAGCGCCCGCACGAAGCGGGTCAACCCGAAGATCAAGGGCGAGGACGTCGCCACCATCCTGCTCGACCACGAAGGCGGCGCGACCTCGATCGTCGATGTCAGCTATGCCTCCAAGCTCTCGACCGAGCCTTTCCCCGAGACGCTGATCGAACTCGACGGCACCGAAGGCAGCATCCGCCTGTCGCAGGGCTACAAGCTCGAAGTAACAGGCAAGAACGGCACCGAGATCTCTGACGTGTCGCCGACGCTGCTCTCCTGGGCATCGCGCCCCTGGCACAATATCCAGGAAAGCGTCTACGCCATCCAGCAGCACTGGGCCGAGCGCCTAGCCTCCGGCGGCGAAACCTCGACCTCGGGCGCCGACAACCTCAAGACCTTCGCGCTCGTCGAGGCAGCTTATGACAGCGCCGCCAGCGGCCAGACGGTCGATGTCAAGGCGATGCTGCGATGAGCACGCCTTCAGACGGCTTCCGGATCTACGGAACGCATGCGGTTGAGCAGGAGCCTGTCCGTCTCACCGCGGGCAGGCTGACCGCTGATCTCAGCGACGGCAATCTGCGCACGATCGCCTATGACGGTGTGGAGGTACTGCGCGCCGTCTCCTATCTCGTGCGCGATCGTGATTGGGGCACCTACGCCCCCGAAATCGCCGACCTGACCATTGAGCAGGGAGACGATGCCTTTTCGGTCCGCTACACCGCCCTTTGCAAGGGAACGAATGCGACCGAGCTGTCGATCGGCGTGCGCATCTCGGCGCAAGCCGGCTCGCCTCTGTTTTTTGAGGCCGATGCGATCTCCGACACAAGCTTTGAGACGAACCGCTGCGGTTTCTGCATTCTTCACCCGATCGTCGGCGTTGCCGGCGCGCCCGTCACCGTCGAGCATGCCGACGGACAGCGCGTCGAGACGCGGTTCCCTGACCAGATCGAGCCGTGGCAGCCGTTCATGAACATGAGCGCGATCACCCACACCGTCATGACCAACGTGACGGCGCGGTGCGGCATGGAAGGCGATGTCTTCGAGATGGAAGACCAGCGCAACTGGTCGGATGCCTCCTACAAGACCTATGTGCGCCCGCTCGCTTTGCCCTGGCCCTACCAGATACCGGCCGGTGAAACGGTCAAGCAGCGCATCGTCCTCGATATTGCCGACAAGCGCCAGAAGCCATTGGCTGCGACGACAAATGGCCATTCGTCGCTGACGACACTGACGCTCGGCGAGCGTCGCGGGCGCATGCCAGCAATCGGCATGATCGTAACGCAGGAAGAAGCGGGCGCCGTAGTCACGGCGAGCGCCGTGCTTGGCGAGATCAAGCCACAGGAACTGCTCTTTCATTTCGACCCTGCGGCCGGACATGGTGCGGAAGCCTTCAAGCGCTTCGCCGAGGTGGCCGGGCTTCATCCCGGCACATCAACGCTCGAGATCGCGCTGCCGTGCAAGCAGTTGCTCCTTGAAGAAACGACGCTGATCGCAACTCAGATGCGCGATGCCGGCTTCAAGCCGGACGCGATCATCATCTCGCCATCGGTCGATCGCCAATCCACTCCGCCGGGCAGCAAGTGGCCGGAATGCCCGTCGCTCGAAGATGTCTACGACGCCGCGCATGCGGCATTCCCGGATATCCGCATCGGCGGCGGCATGCTCAGCTATTTCACCGAGCTCAACCGCAAGCGTGTGCCTTCCGCTCCGCTTTCCTTCATCAGCCATTGCACCAACCCGATCGTCCATGCCGCCGATGACCTCAGCGTCATGCAGACATTGGAGGCCCTGCCCTTCATCACGCGATCGGTCCGCGCAATCTATGGCGACAAGCCTTATCGCATCGGCCCATCGACAATTCCCATGCGGCAGAATCCTTACGGAAGCCGAACGATGGACAACCCGACGGGCGGCCGGATACCGATGGCCAACACCGATCCGCGTCACAACGCTCTTTTCGCGCAAGCCTTTGCGATGGCCTATGTGGCAAAGGTGCTGGACGCCGAGCTGGAATGCCTGACTCTCTCGGCTGTGACCGGAAGTTTCGGCCTCCTTGCCGGACAGGATGAGCCCTTCACCGCCGATGGACGCCGCCCGCTCTTCAACGCGGTCAAGACGCTCGCCGGTCTCGCCGGCACCGAGTGGAGGGAGTGCCTGTCTTCCAACCCCTCGCGCGTTCTGGCGTTCGCGACGAAGGCGGCGACGCGCGCAACACTCTGGATCGTCAACATCACCGGCCGAGACCAGGAGGTTGATCTCGGATCGCTCCGGCTCTCCGACGCGTTGATGGGCGGCGTGCTCACTCTTTCCCCATATCAGACGACCTCCGTCGCGCTTTCGGATTGATCTTGCGTCTGGAAGGCGTAGCTATAGCCTTCCAGACGCGTCAATCGGGAGGACCAGCGTGAAGACCAAAAAGCTTATCAATGACGGCGGCGCGGCGGTCGATGAAATGCTCGAGGGCATCCTCGCGGCGCATCCTGACCATCTCTACGCCATCGACGGATCGCCGCGATCGATCGTTGCGAAGCGCGGCCCGCGCGATGGCAAGGTGGGGCTGGTGATTGGCGGCGGCTCCGGCCATGAACCGAGCTTCCTCGGTTTCGTTGGCAAGGGGCTGGCGGATGCTGCGGCTGTCGGCAACGTTTTTGCCTCGCCTCCGCCCGATCCGATCATCGAATGCGCAAAGGCGGTTGATCACGGCGCAGGCATTCTCTTCATGTACGGAAACTACGCGGGCGACGTGATGAACTTCGACATGGCGGCGGAAATGCTTGCCATGGACGATATCGACGTACGCACCGTGGTGACTACCGACGACGTCGCCTCCGCACCGCGCGACCAGCGAGAAAAGCGCCGTGGCGTCGCGGGCAACGTCTTCGTCTTCAAGGCGGCCGGTGCTGCCTGTGATCTCATGTACTCGTTTGACGAGGTCGAGCGTGTCGCGCGCAAGGCCAACGACCACACTTTTACCATGGGTGTCGCCCTATCCCCCTGCTCGCTGCCGCAGACGTTGCGGCCCAATTTCGAGATCGGCGGCGATGAGATGGAAGTCGGCATGGGCATCCATGGTGAGCCCGGCGTCTCGCGCGAAACGCTGAGGCCGGCCGACGCTGTCACCGACGAACTGCTCGATGCGATCTTGAAGGATGCAACTATCGCGCCGGGAACTCGCTTGGCCGTCCTGATCAACTCGCTCGGCTCCACGCCGCTGATGGAACTCTACATCATAATGCGCCGGGTGAAGGCGCGGCTGGACGAGGCTGGTCTTGTCATTCACACCTCGCTCGTCGGCAACTATTGCACCTCTCTCGAAATGGCTGGTGCATCAATCACGCTCATGGCGCTCGATGACGAATTGCAGGCACTGATCGATCATCCATGCGATTGCGCAATGTTTCGCAGCGGGAAGGCGATCTGATGGGTGAGATGACGACGAAGGACCTTCAGCGCCTCTTCCAGGATATCGCCGACGTGATGACCGCAGAGCGGGACAATCTGTGCCAGCTGGACGGCGTCATTGGCGACGCTGATCACGGGATCGCAATGGAGCTCGGTTTTACCGCTGCAGCCAAAGCCACCGACGCACTTGACCCTGCCGATACAAATCCGACGACGCTGTTCAACACGGCTGCCAAGGCGTTCCTGAATGCTGTCGGTGCCTCCTCCGGCCCGCTTTACGCAACCGCCTTCATGCGGGCTGGCACAGCAGTGAAAGGCAAGGCGACACTTGGCGACGAAGATCTGCTCGATGTCTTCGCCGCCCTTGCCAGGGGCATCCAAGACCGCGGCAAGGCCGAGATCGGCGAAAAGACGATGGTGGATGCCTGGGCACCGGCCGCAGCGGCCTGCGAGGAGGCCAGGGCACGCGGAGACGGTTTGCGACAATGCTTTTCACAGGCACTGGAAGCGGCCGAACAGGGACGCGATTCGACCAAGGATATGGTTGCCAGCAAGGGGCGCTCCGCGCGGCTCGGCGAGCGATCTCTCGGCCATATAGACCCCGGAGCGGCGTCCGCCACCATGGTCATATCGAGCATCCGAAACGCCCTGACGTCGGAATAGGCCTCCTCCAAACTGCCGATTCGGCACTCAGGATACAGGCGACGCTTCGTTGGTGATGCGTCCGTGTTGCCGCAACACGAGCGCCACCGCGCCCATGACCGTGTCGTCGTTGCCCCGGAACGTGCCGACGACGAAGCGAGGCTTGCGCTTTTCCGGCGAGTGCGCGGGCGGCGCGACGGAGTGGCGGGCGAAACTTCGCTCGAGTCCACCGATAAAACTCTCGCCAACCTCGGCCAGCTTGCCTGCGATGATGAACAAGGGGGGATTGAGGATGGTGAAGGCAATCCCCATTCCCCAGCCCGCCATCTCGGCCGCGTCATCGACAAGTCGCGCATATCCTGGATCGCCATTGCGCGCGCGTTCGACAAACTGTTCGATGCTGACGGGCTCACGCAAGGATTGCTCGGCATATCTCAGCAACTGGAAGCCGCCAGCGAAGGTCTCGAGACAGCCGCGATTGCCGCAGCGACACAGCGGTCCGCGCGGATCGAGCGACATGTGGCCGAACTCGGCGGCATATCCATGGGCGCCGCGCTGCACCGTGCCGTCGATGACGATGGCGCCACCGATGCCGAGGTCGAACTTGAAGAGGACGAAGTTGGTTTCCCCAACCGCCGCTCCCCAGGTCATTTCCGCTAGAGCGCCGCAATGGCTCTCGTTTTCGACATGGATTGGGCAACCGAGCTGCTCGAAAAACACATCGGCGATATTGGTGCCGCACCATGTCGGCAAGATGGAGCCGTTGAGGATTTCACCGTCATATGAAACCGGCGCGGAAATCGCCAACCCCACGCCCAGCAGTTCGGACATTTCCACACCAAGGAGAGCACATTGCTCCTCAAGGCTCGCCCGCACACATCGCGCGGCGTCCTCAGGCGTATAGTCCGTGTCCATCGCGAACCAGATATCCGACAGTACGGTGTGGGCGAGGTCGCAGATCGCGATGCGGATTTCGCCAAGCCCAAGGAGCACGCCGGCGCACCGTCCCGCCGCCGGATTCAGAGACAAAAGCTGTGATGGCCGCCCAAAACCGTTGCTCTTCGTATCGACGTCGAGAACGACGCCGCTATCTTTCAGCTCGGTGAGTAGCGTGGACACGGTCGACCGCGCCAACCCTGTCGACTTCACCAGTTGTGTCGCGGTCGCGGATCCGATCGCCGCAATCGCGCGTACGATGCGCCCCGCCGGCGCGGTTTGATCCTCGAAAAGTTCCCTTATGCCAACCATTCACAGCTCCTCTCCATGAAATAGCGCTGACTCGCCGCTCGGCCGCAAGATATTTCTGAACAGAAATTAATAGCGCCTATCCCACGCGTAAAATCTCCTGCTTCAAAAATTAAAGCCCGAATTTTAGCATATATGCAACGGACTTTGTTCATTTTCGAAATAAGTCTTGACTTCAGTCGAAATTTTCGAGAGTGTGAACATTAGCGGAGAGGACCGCACAAGGGAGGGTTTAATGACGATCAAGACTACACTCATGGCCACGCTATCCGTGCTCGCGATCACCGCGACGAGCCTGAAAGCGGAAGACCTGACGCTCTGGACGCTGAACTTCGACAACAACGCTGCCAACGTCGCGCTCAAGAAGGTCGCAACCGACTTCGAAGCTGCAAATCCCGGCACCAAGGTTGAAATCGTTCAGCGCGCCATCGATGAGCACAAGACCGCGCTGCGTGTCGCGGCCGGCTCGAACAAGGGCCCCGACATCTACTTCAGCTGGGCAGGCCTTGGCCTGGGCGGCGAATATGTGAAGGCCGGCCTTTCGGCACCGCTCGACAAATATTACACCGAATACAAGTGGAACGATGAGCTGCTTCCGGCTGCAGCCGCATTCGCCGACCTCTATCCCGGTGGCAAGCATGGCGTTCCCTTCACCTTCAAGGGCGAAGCCGTCTATTACAACAAGAAGCTGTTCCAGCAGGCCGGCATCACCGAAGAGCCGAAGACCTATGAAGAGTTTCTGGCCGACGCGGAAAAGCTGAAAGCCGCCGGCATTCCCGCCTTCACCTTCGGCGGATCGGTCAACTGGCACGTCATGCGCCTGATGGACGTCATCTTGGAAACGAAGTGCGGCGCCGAAAAGCACGACGCGCTGAAGGCCATGAAGGCTGATTGGTCTACCGAGCTTTGCGCCGCCGACGCCTTCACCGAGTTCGCCAAGTGGACGAAGGATTATACGCTGCAGCCTTTCATGGGCATCGACAACAAGCAGTCCTACAGTCTGTTCACGGCAGGGCGCGCGGCGATGATGCTGGAAGGCGACTGGCTGGTCAGCCAGCTGGAAACCAGCGGCGCCAATCTGGACGACTACGGCATGTTCCCGTTCCCGACCAACACGCAGCGCCTCTACGGATTTGCCGAGTATAACTACATCAGCACCAAGAGCCCGCATCCGGATCTCGCCGCGAAGTTCCTCGACTACTTCCTGTCGACCAAGGTGCAGCAGGATCTCGTCGGCCAGATCAGCTCGACATCGGTCAACAAGAACGTCCAGTACGCGAACCAGAAGCCGCTGGAAGCCGAATGGCTTGATGTCTTCAAGACCTACGGCAAGGTCTACATGAACGGCGACCAGGCCTTTCCGCTTGACGTCACGACCGAGTATTTCCGCGTGATCAACGACGTCGCAGCCGGCAACACCGAACCGGCCGATGCAGCGAAGCAGCTGCAGACGTTCATCGCCGGTCGCACCTAAGTCCTCCCAGGACATCGGTCGGTCCCGCACCTCGTTGGGACCGACCACCGCTCAATCCAATGCCACTCGCCAGACACACGTCGCGCGGAGCAGATACCCATGTCATTGAAAAATCGAACACACGACCCGCGCTTCCAGGCGCTCCTGTTGCTCGCGCCTGCCATGGCGATCTACGCGGTCTTCGCGCTTTACCCGATGCTAAACGTCGTGCTCCTCAGCTTCCAGAAGTGGAACGGACTAGATCCGCAACGCCCCTTCGTCGGCCTGGCGAACTACCAGTACATTTTCACGCGCGATCCGGTATTCTGGGTCGCCTTCAAGAACACGGTCATCTGGACCATCATGTCGGTGGCCTTCCCGCCGATGGTCGGCCTGTTGCTGGCGCTGACGCTCAATCAGAAGATCTTCGGCCGCAACACGTTTCGCGCCATCTTCTATCTCCCCGTCATCATCGCGCCGATCGCGGTCGCGACGATGTGGAAGTGGATGTATGATCCCTTTTTCGGTCTCTTCAGCCAGCTCATGACCAATATGGGCCTGCAGATGTGGATCAAGGACTGGTTGGGCGACAAGAACATCGCGCTCTACTCGGTCTTCGTCGCCTATCTCTGGCAGTCTGTCGGCTTCTCGATGGTGCTGTTCCTGGCCGGCCTTCAGAACGTGTCGCAGACGCTGGTCGAAGCCGCCCGCATCGATGGCGCCGGCCGCTGGGCGATATTCAAGCATGTGACCTTTCCGGCCCTGCGCACCACGATGACCATCGTGCTCGTTCTCTCGATCATCTCGTCATTGAAGGCATTCGATATCGTCTACGGCCTCACCGGCGGAGGACCGGCACAATCCACGCAGATGCTGGCGCTATGGGCCTTCACGCAGGCGATGCAGATCTTCGACTTCGGCCGCGGCGCCGCCATCTCGGTCGTCCTTCTGCTGATCACCATCGCGATCGTCGTGCCGTACCTGCGCTGGACGCAGAAGCATGAGGACACCGAATAATGACGATGACATCATCAGGACCGATCTCTGTGTCTGAAACCATCACCACCACGAACAAGCCCGGCCGTGACCCCGTCCTGATCGGCCTGTGGATCGCGCTGATCATCGTAGCCCTCGTCTGGTTCGCGCCCTTCGTCTTCATCGTCTTCACATCGCTGAAGACGAAGGCGGCGGTAACAAGCACCGGCGCGTTCATGCCGCCGGTCGAGTTCGCCTTCGAGAACTATGCCAGTGCATGGAGCCGCGGCAACTTCGCCGAGTCGTTCATGAACAGCGTGATCATCACCGTCTTCAAGGTGCCGCTTGGCCTCGCCATGTCGGCGATGGCGGCCTACGCACTGGCGAAGATCAAGATGAAAGTAAGCAAGCTCCTGCTGCTCATCGTCGTCTTCGGAACCATGATCCCATTCCAGGTCATGCTGGCGCCGCTCTTCACGTTGGTCAATTCGTTCGGCCTGATCGACACTTATCCCGGCGTCATCCTGCCCTACATCGCCTTCGGCGTTCCCTACCAGGTTTTCATCCTGCACGGCTTCTTCAAGGGCCTGCCGAAGGAGCTGTCCGAGGCCGCGCTGATTGATGGCGCCACTCACTTCACCATCTTCCGGCGCATCTTCCTGCCGGTCTGCCTGCCGGTTCTGGCTGCGCTCCTCATCCTCGACTTCGTCTCCACCTGGAACGAATTCGCGATGGCGCTGGTGCTTCTTCAGGACCAACACATGTGGACGCTGCCGCTCGGCCTGATGTCCTTCCAGGGCCAGTTCTCCAGCGATTACGGCCAGTTGAACGCCGCGATCGTCATGACGGTCCTGCCCGCAACGCTCGTCTATCTCATTTTCCAACGGTACTTCGTCTCAGGCCTCACCTCTGGTGCGGTCAAAGGCTGAGCGACCGAAATTCAAAGTCTTTCGAGGAGATCTTTCATGTCCACAGCAACAGTCGAAAAATGGGGTGTGTTCGAAGTGGCCTTCAACGGCCCGTCCGGCGGCAATCCCTATCTCGACGTGAGCCTCGACGCCGTCTTCACCCATAAGAGCCGCGAAGTCCGCGTGCCGGGTTTCTATGACGGCGATGGCGTCTATCGCGTGCGCTTCATGCCCGATGTCGAAGGCGAGTGGTCGTTTAAGACGCGCTCGCAGACCGCCGAGCTCAACGGCAAGAGCGGCGCATTCGTCGCAACCGCACCGTCTGCCGGCAACCATGGCCCGGTTCGCGTGCGTAACAAGTTCCATTTTGCCTATGCTGACGGCAAGCCGTTCCTCTCTTTCGGCACGACCTGCTACGCCTGGACGCATCAACCACTCGAGATGCAGGCGCAGACGCTTGAGATGCTGAAGACCGCAGGCTTCAACAAGATCCGCATGGGCGTATTCCCCAAGGACTACCCCTATAACACCAACGAACCGCTCTATCCCTCTTTTGAAAGTGGCGCCGACGGCAAGGAAGATTTCGATCGTCCGAACCCGGTCATGTTCCGCCATTTCGAACAGCAGGTCGCGGCTCTCTGCGAACTCGGCATCGAAGCCGACATCATCATGTTCCACCCCTACGATCGCTGGGGTTACGCCGACATGTCGGCCGAGCAGGACTTCCGTTATGTCGCATATCTCGCGGCACGCCTTGCCGCCTATCGTAACGTCTGGTGGGCGCTCGCCAATGAATACGACTTCCTGCTCGACACCAAGCCGGTCGAGCAGTGGGACCGCTATTTCCACATCCTGGAAGAGAACGATCCCTACCAGCACCTGAAGTCGATCCACAACGGCGAGGTGTCGATGAACTTCGATCACCGCAAGCCATGGGTTACGCATACCTGCATTCAGAACCCCGACGTCAAGCTGACGCAGACCTGGCGCGACGCCTATGGCAAGCCCGTCGTCAATGACGAGCCGGAATATGAAGGCAACATCGTGCAGTGCTGGGGCAACCTGACGGCGCAGGAGCTGGTGCACCGCTTCTGGATCACCGTGACGCGCGGCGGCTATGCCGGACATGGTGAGACCTATTCGCACCCTGATGATCTGATCTGGTGGGCCAAGGGCGGCGAGCTGCGCGGCGAAGCCTGGAAGCGCATTAGCTTCTTCCGTAACCTCTTGGAGCAGGACGTGACACACGGCCTTGATCCCATGGGCGCTGTCGGCGAATGGCCGTGGACCCGCGTTTCCGGCGTGCGCGATGGCAGCACCGACCTGCGCTACATCTATCTCGGCGAGCATCAGCCCGTCGTCTGGTCCTCGGGCTTCCCGAAAGATGGCGACAACTATGAGGTCGACATCATCGACACGTGGAACATGACGATCACGCCCGCCAAGAAGGTGGAAGCGCCGATTCCGCACCCGACACGCCACGGCGCGATCGTGCGCGGCGGCAAGGCCGATGCCGCTTTCGGTGTCGAGCTGCCAGGCAAGCCATATCTGGCACTTCGCGTGCGCAGCGAGCGTTGAGCAGGTCTCACAGGGAGGAATTCTATGTCCGGATTGGCCATTAGAAACGTCAAGAAATCCTACGGTGCCGTGGACATCATTCACGGCGTGGACGTCGACATTGCCGATGGCGAGTTCGTCATTCTCGTTGGCCCGTCCGGATGCGGAAAATCGACCTTGCTCAGAATGATCGCCGGGCTGGAGGAGATCACCGGAGGCGAGATTTCGATCGGCGGCCGCGTCGTCAACAATCTGCAGCCCAAGGATCGCGATATCGCGATGGTATTCCAGAACTACGCGCTCTATCCACAGATGACGGTGGCCCAGAACATGGGCTTCGCGCTGGAACTGGCCGGCGCGAAGAAGGCGGAGATCGACAAGAAGGTCGGCGAGGCTGCCGGCATCCTCGGCCTCCAGCCGCTGCTGAGCCGCAAGCCGGCACAGCTCTCCGGCGGCCAGCGCCAGCGCGTCGCCATGGGCCGCGCCATCGTGCGCGATCCGAAGGTGTTCCTCTTCGACGAGCCGCTCTCCAACCTCGACGCCAAGTTGCGCGTCAAGATGCGCGCGGAAATCAAGGCCCTGCACCAGCGCCTGAAGACCACGATCGTCTACGTCACGCACGACCAGATCGAAGCCATGACCATGGCCGACAAGATCGTCGTGTTGCAGGGCGGTAAGGTCGAGCAGATCGGCACGCCGCTGGAACTCTACGATCGGCCGCAGAATGTTTTCGTCGCGGGCTTCATGGGTTCGCCGGCGATGAACTTTCTCGAAGGCAAGTTGACGGGCGGCGACACACCGCGGCTGACACTGCCATCTGGCCAACAGGTCGAGCTCTCGCAGGGTGCCGCGAACACCGATGGCCGCGAGGTCATCGTCGGCATTCGCCCTGAGGACCTGGCGTTCGCGCAAGACGACGGCGTTCCGGCGACCGTCAGCGTGGTGGAACCGACAGGATCTGAAACCCATGTCGCGCTTGAGGTCGAAGGCAAGGAGATCACCTGGGTCATGCGCGAACGCGCCGACCTGACACCGGGCCAGGTCGTCAAGCTCTCGCTGAAATCGCCGAACGTGCATTTCTTCGACAAGGTCACGCAGCGCCGCATCTAGACTGCGACAAAACGAACAAGACTTGCATTCGTCGGTTCAAGGTTTGGATGCAAGGCTTTTGCAGCAGTATTGCTTTCAAGGCAGGTATTGTCCCCCATCGCGTGGCTGGTAACCTTACCAGCTAACCAAGCAACGTACTTTCAGTTGCATGGCAACATGAAGCAATGCCATCAAACGGACAGCGGTCCCAAACACCGTGGTCCGTGGGGTTACGGATCGGTAAACCCGTCCTCGCGGGGCGAGGACGGGTTCTAGACTTTCGATTATGCGATGAAATAGCTTTCAACGCCCGAAACCGAGCGTTGGCAGACAGTCGCTCAAGACGCCGTCTTGACCTGTGTTTCAGCTTGTTCGGCACGCATGCCGGCGCAAAACGCGGCCGTTCTGTTTGCGGCAAAGGCATGCGCGCGCTTTTTGGCCGCCGTTTCGAGCAATTCGGCGAAAACGCCGAGGCTGATCCGATCGGCCCGCAGCATCTGGCGGATCATCGGATCCCTCAACACTTCCGACATGGTCATGTCCTGCATGGCACACTCCTTTGTTGCAAGGAGGGATACTACGCGCATGTAACACCCAAATGTCGCCAGCGTGGCAGGATCAAGGCAAATGACACGTTGCAGTTGCTGGATGTCGCTGCTCCGATTTCATTTCCGCCCACCTTCACGGTTGAAAAGCTGAAGGCGATTGATAGTTCTGGCGCATGAGCAACGCGCGCACCGATTCAAACGATGCAGACGGCATCGTCAAGACACTCCGAAAGCAACTGAACTGGCTGCAACGCGGAAGGGATGTCCGCTCGCTTCAGCTGCAGGGTCTGCTTGCCTTCGTCGACCTCGCTATCCTTGCCTTCTTCCTGTTCGGGCCATATCTGAGGACCGGGCCGTCCTATCTCATCATCGACTATATGATCGCCGTGTGGGTGGCGATTGAACTGATCGCCCAGGCGATCGTTGCCGGAAGCCTGAAGGCTTTCGTGAAACGACCGATGAGCTGGATCGATCTTTTCATCCTGGCGACGCTGCTGCTTCCGGACCTGCTGTTCAACTTCACCTTCCTGCGGGCCATGCGGATCTGGGCGATCGGCAACAGCCCATTCCTGAAAGAGGGATTGCGGCGCCTTGGCTGTGCGCATCTGCTGGATGTCGTACGCGCCTGCGTCAACCTCGTGGTCTTCCTCTTCATCGTCACCGGCTTCGTCTACACCACATTCTTCTACCGCCAAGGCGGATGGGAGGGCTTCGTGGATGCCTTGTATTTCACCGTGGCGACGGTCACGACGACGGGCTTCGGCGACATCACCTTACCCGGCGCCATGGGAAAGCTGACATCGATCGTGACGATGATCGTCGGCATCTCGCTCTTCGTCCGCCTCGCGCAGGCGGTCGTGCGTCCCTACAAGGTGAACTTCCCCTGCCCGCAATGCGGCCTGCAGCGCCATGATGCCGACGCCGTGCATTGCAAGGCCTGCGGACATCTGCTGAACATTCCCGACGAAGGCCAGTGACGGCGGCGCGAACAGCCACGACCGTTATATGTATAGATATGATCGCGGAAAGATGCTTTCCTCGGCGCAACATCGGAGGGATCACATGTCCGGACATCCATTCAATCTGAACGGGCGGGTCGCCGTCGTCACCGGCGCCAGCCGCGGCCTTGGCCAGGCGATCGCCCTTGCGCTGGCGGATGCGGGCGCCGACCTCTGCATCACGGCGAGAGTGCTGGTGTCGCTGCAGGACACGAAGACCAAGGTAGAAGGCCGGGGTGTGCGCTGCATCGCTATCGCACAAGATGTCGGCGATCTCACCTCGATCGACGCAGCGCTGGAACAGGCATGCGCGCTTACCGGCAGGATCGACATCCTCGTCAACAATGCCGGCATCGAGCAGGTCGCGCCTTCGCTCGATGTGGACGAAGCGCTGTGGGACCGGATTGTCGGAACCAATCTCAAGGGCGCATTCTTCTGGTCGCAGGCGGCGGCGAAGCGCATGTCCAAGCAGGAGACCAGCGGCAGCATCATCAATCTCTGCTCCCTGACCTCCTTTGTCGGCATTCCGACCGCCGTTCCCTACGGCTCATCCAAATCCGGTCTGCTCGGGATGACGCGTGCGCTCGCCGCCGAATGGGCCGAGGCCGGTATTCGCGTGAACGCGATCGCGCCCGGCTATTTCAGGACAGCGATGACCGACGGCTTCTATGAGGACGAGGACTGGCAGGCGCGCATACTGACAAGAATCCCGCAGCGCCGCTTTGGCGAGGCGGCTGATCTCGGGGGCGCCGTCGTGTTTCTCGCCAGCGACGCGGCGGGCTATATCACCGGCCATTGCCTCCCCGTCGACGGCGGTTTCCTCGCCTCCATCTGACACATGACCGCCAGCAAGGTGCGGCGCACAATTCTCGGTGCAAAGTGCGTTGACATGGCATGTATATACATGTTTCACTCCGTCAAAATAGATAAAGCGGAACATCAATCCTCGACCTGAGCCACTGGTTTGAGTAGACAGCCGATCGAACGGACATCGGCGGCGAAGCTGTGCCCATTGCTGGGTTTTCGCCGGCGCTTGCCCAAGACGCCAACAAGGTTACGTGCACAATGACTGAAGTCTCCTTTTACGAATATTCGAAGCTTTCTTCAGACGAAAAATCGTCCCTGCTTCGCCGGTCGGAGACCGATATCTCCGGCTTTATCGAGAAGGTGGGCCCGATCCTCGAGGCGGTTCGCACGGAAGGCGACCGGGCCGTTGCACGCTTCGCCCGCGAGCTTGACAAGGCGGACGTAACGGAAGGCTCGATCCAGGTGACCGAGGCCGAGTTCGACGCCGCCTTCAAGCTCGTCGAGGACGACGTCATCGAGGCGATCAAGTTCGGCATATCTAACATCCGCACCTTCCACGATGAGCAGAAGCCCGAGGCCATGTGGCTGAAGGAAATTCGCCCGGGCGCCTTCGCCGGCGACCGCTTCACGCCGATCCAGTCCGTCGCGCTCTACGTGCCGCGCGGAAAGGGCTCCTTCCCCTCGGTCACGATGATGACCTCGGTTCCGGCCGTAGTTGCCGGCGTGCCGAACCTTGCGATCGTCACCCCGCCCGCGCCGGATGGAAGCGTCGATGCCGCAACACTGGTCGCGGCCCGTCTCGCTGGTGTCAACACCGTCTACAAGGTCGGCGGAGCCCAGGCCGTCGCCGCCGTCGCCTACGGCACGGAGACGATCAAGCCGGCGTTGAAGATTGTCGGACCGGGCAGCCCGTGGGTCGTCGCCGCGAAGCGTCTCCTGTCAGGCGTGATCGACACAGGCCTGCCGGCAGGCCCCTCCGAGGCGATGATTTTTGCCGATGACACCGTGCATGGCGGGCTCGCAGCACTCGACCTCTTGATCGAAGCCGAGCACGGCCCGGATTCGTCCGCCTATCTCGTCACCCACAGCCGCCGTGTTGCGGAAGAAGCCATCGCGGCCCTTCCGGAGCATTGGGGCCGGATGACGGAACAGCGCGTCGGCTTCTCCAAAACCGTGCTGACAGGAAAATGCGGCGGCGTCGTGCTGACCTCCTCGATCGAGGAGAGCTATGCCTTCGTCAACGCCTACGCGCCTGAGCACCTCGAAATTCTCTCTACCGACGCCTTTGCGCATCTCGGCCACATCACCGAAGCCGCCGAGATTCTGCTCGGACCGCACACGCCCGTCAGCATCGGCAATTTCTGCCTGGGCCCAAACGCAGTGCTCCCAACCAGCCGGTGGGCGCGCACCTATGGCCCGCTGTCGGTCACTGACTTCGTCAAGCGCAGCTCGATAGGCTACGTCACAGCACCTGCTTATCCCGAATTCGCAGCGCATGCTCACAAGCTTGCGCTGTACGAAGGCTTCTCCTCGCACGCCAATGCCGTCTCCGACGTGCGCGACGCTTACCTGAAGACGAAAGGCTGAGCCCTTGAAAGCTGTGCGCCTCCACGATGCTGGGGATTTGCGGGTCGAAGCGATCGACCCGCCATCGGCCCCACCCAGTGGCTTCGTCAATGTGGAGGTTCGCGCCGCTGGCATATGCGGCTCCGACCTGCACAACTTCCGCACCGGCCAGTGGATCAGCAGGCGCCCCTCGACGGCAGGTCACGAGTTCTGCGGCCGGGTGACCGATGTCGGCGAAGGCGTCGAGCATCTCAAGGTTGGCGATTACGTGGCGGCAGACTCGCGCGTCTACTGCGGCACCTGCCCGGCCTGCATGTCGGGACGCAGCAATATATGCGAAACGCTGGGCTTCGTCGGAGAGGCATGCGACGGCGGTTTTGCCGAGCATGTTCAGCTGCCGGCAAAGCTGCTCTTCAAGCATGAGCCAACGTTGGCACCGAAGGTCGCGGCGATGGCGGAGCCGCTCGCGGTTGCGCTGCATGCTGTCAAACGCCTCAACGCAGCACAGAATGAAGCGGTTCTCGTTATCGGCTGTGGCACGATCGGCGGCTTGAGCGGGCTGCTGTTGTCGAAGCTCCATAAGGGCAAGCTTCTGTTCGCCGACACCAATGCCGAGCGCGCGGCGCTGGTCGCGCGCGTCTGCAGCGGGACGGCGGTCGCGCTGGACAAGGCTGCGATCGACACCGCGCTGATCGGCGAACGGCTGCGCTATGCCATCGATGCGACAGGCAACGTTGATGCGATTGCCGCCGGCCTCGATCTGCTTGCCGGCGGCGGTGGCTTGGCGCTTGTCGGCATCAGCCATGGCAAACTGGATCTCGATCCGAATATCCTGGTCGAACGGGAAATATCGTTGGTCGGCTGCCATGCTTTCGCATCCGAGCTGCCGGAAGCGATCGCCCTGCTGGCCGAGTTGGAGCCGGCGCTCATCGAATTCAGCGAGGTCTTGGCGTCGCTCGACGATGTCCCGAATGCCTATCAGCGGCTGCTCAAAGGCCAGAGCCAGAAATTGAAGGCCATCGTCGAGATCGCGCATTGAGGTTCGCCACGCGATAGCCGTTCACGAGAACGAACTGGAGAGTTTGTCATTGAGTGCACTTTCGGATTCGGCATCGCCGCTCTACGAGAAGGTCAAGGACTTCGTGCTCGCGAACATCGGCAGCGGCAAGTGGGCGCAGAATGCCCGGCTGCCCTCCGAAAACGATCTCGTGAATTCGCTGGGCGTCTCCCGAATGACCGTCCACCGTGCGCTGCGCGAACTCACCTCGGAAGGCCATCTTCGCAGGGTCCAGGGCGTCGGCACCTTCGTCGCGCCGCCCAAGGCGCAGTCGACGCTGATCGAAGTCAGCAACATCATCAACGAGATCCGTGATCGCGGCGGCAAGCATCGCGCCGGCGTCATCCTGCTCGAGCGCGTCGAACATCCCGCGCCCGCCATTGTCCGCGCATTCGAATTCGATCGCGTCAAACCCGTCGATCACTCACTCGTCGTGCATTTCGAAAATGACATTCCGGTGCAGCTGGAGGAGCGGTATGTGAACCCCGCTCTCGTCCCGCATTATCTCGATCAGGACTTCACCTCGATCGCGACGCTGGAATATCTGCAGCGCTGCACGCCGCTGACCGAGGTCGAACACTTGATCAGCGCGGTGCCTGCCGGCGCGGAGCAGGCGCGTCTGCTGCACATGCCCGAGCGCGACAGCTGCCTCGTCCTGCACCGCAAGACCTGGACCGGCGCCACGGTCGCGACCGTCAACACCTTCACTCATGTCGGCAGCCGCTACTCCCTCGGCAGCCGGTATCGCCCGACCCACAAGCCTGCCTGACAACACGCATCAACACCCTATTTATTCGAGAAGCGCATTCCATGAGCCAGACCAACAGCCGAACCGCCATTATCCGCGATCACGCCAAGAAGCGCGATGGCGTGGCCGAGACACTTCTCGCCGAGTTGCTTTTCGATCTGTTCGAGCTCGATGCACAGAATCTCGCGATCAATTTCGATCAGTACAGCCTGAACTCGTTGAACGGCTTCTTCGAAAGCGGCGAGGAGAAATACTTCTTCAAATTCCACCAGGAGGAAGGCGAGGAGAAAATGGGCGGCGAGTATTACCGCGCCGATATCCTGACGCGCGCGGGCCTTCCCGTCGATCAGCCGGTGATGATGTCGACCCTGCCGGGTGAACAGATCCTCGTATACAAACGTCGCTTCGACCCGCGCTTCTCCGACGTGCTGCGCGCGATCGATCTTGAGCCGGATGCGGCCGCAGCCGTGGAGGCGGTGGACGCAGAGCGCGAGCTCAGCGAGGCCGTGCTGAAGGTCTATCTGGAGACGCTGCACCCGGTGACGCCGGCGCAGGTGGCCGAGGAGCCCGTGCACCGGCTGTTTTCCGCCCGCCTCGTCAGCGAACCTGGCGCGACATTCCCGGGCGGGCGCTACGAGAGCTTTTACATCGGCAAGCACTTCGCCTTCCCTGGCGTTTCGCTCGATTGGAGCGAATTCGCAGCGGCGCGCTTCGTCATCAACGGGATTGCCTATGAAAAGACGGTCGGCGAACTGTTTGACGATGCGCACAGCCGCCTTGCGCCACTTCGCCTCGCCGATGCCGGCGGCGTCACCGCCCATGGCGACGCTCACAACGCAAACGTCTGGTACCGCAAGAGCGAGGATGGTGCGTCGCTCGCCTTCTTCGACCCCGCTTTCGCCGGCGAGCATATTCCGACGCTCCTTGCCGAGGTCAAAACCACCTTCCATAACATCTTCGCACACCCGCTCTGGCTCTACGAGCCTGCCCTTGCCGAGCAGAAATTCGAAGCCCGGGCGCGCTACGAAAATGGCACGCTGCATGCCAATTTCGATTGGCAGCCGAGCTCGGTCCGTCAGGCCCTTCTCGACGTCAAGTCAACGGCGCTGTGGAAGCCGCTCCTTGCGGAACTGAAGAGCCGCGCACTGCTTCCAGCGGATTGGAGGACGGTGATCCGGCTCGGGCTGTTCCTCTGCCCGACGCTGGTGATGAACCTTCGCGCCGGCGCGGCCACGCATAATCCGACGTCCTCACTGATCGGCTTTTCAACGGCGGTCATGGTGGGCAGTGAGCCGACAGCGGGCGCCGATATCGTGACCCGCTTCCTCGACGCGATCGATCCGGAGAATGCGTAAGATGAGCGTTTTGCACCATCACGAATTCGCCAAAACGCGACATCGGCGATTGCCGAAATCGACAGGCGCATTCATAGAGGGGTAGAGGTTTTCTGACTTTGCGCGGCGCCAATTGGCGGTATCGCGCAGATTCAGATTTACAAGTTCGGGCAAAGAAATGACTATACATAATGCTACTCAGCCAATCGCCCAAAATATAGGCTGAACATACAAAACGCACGAATGCCGTCTCGGCTTCGGGCCTAGCGAACACATTCATCATAGAAAAGAGGGGTTACCATGACATACGCATCGATCAAGTCTCACATGTCGCGCCTGGCCATCGTCGCCGGCGTTATCGGCGCTCTCACGCAGGCCGTCCCGGCTTCGGCAGCCGACATTCCCGCCAAGCCGGAAGCCGGCACCTTCAAGCTCGGCATCGAGCCCTGGCTCGGCTACGGCCAGTGGCACGTCGCCGCCAGCAAGGATCTCTTCAAGAAGTCCGGTCTGGAGGAAGTTGAACTGGTCAACTTCACGGAAGACAAGGACCTGAATGCAGCGCTCGCCAGCGGCCAGCTGGACGCAGCTAATATCGCGACCCACACCGCGATGGGCATGGTCGCCGCCGGCCTGCCGGTGAAGATCGTCTCGCTCCTCGACTTCAGCCTCACGGCCGACGCCATCCTCGCAGGCAGCGACATCAACAGCGTCGCCGACCTGAAGGGCAAGAGCGTCGCTTATGAAGAAGGTACGACCAGCGACATCCTGCTCAATTACGCGCTGGCCGCCAACGGCTTAACCATCGACGACATCACCCGTGTTCCTATGCCGGCGGCCGATGCCGGTTCCGCTCTGATCGCCGGCCAGGTCCCGGTTGCCGTGACCTACGAACCCTACATCTCGACCGCACGTGCGCAGGACAAGGCTGTCAAGCTTCTCTTCGAAGCCGGCAAGGATCCGGGCCTCGTGTCTGACGTTCTGGTTGTTCGCGAAGACGTTCTGAAGTCCAAGCCGGGCCAGGTTCTTGCCATGCTGAAGGCCTGGGACGCAGCACTTGCCGACTACAAGGCCAACACGGCCGACGATCGCGCGATCATCGCCAAGGCCGTAGGCGCATCGCCTGAAGACCTCGCGACTGCATTCGACGGCGTGCAGTATTACACGACCGCCGAAGCGTCCAAGGCCTTCGCCGGCGAATTCAAGACCAAGACCTTCGTTGATGTGCTCAAGGCCGCGAAGCTTGCGAAGATCCTGACCCAGGACGTGACCGCGGAACAGATGATCGACTCGTCCTTCGTCGACGCTGCCAACAAGTAACGCGCTATTCAAGACGGATCATCCATGTCGGCATCACAATCCTCGTCTGCCAGCACCGACACCCGCGCGCAGTCGCGCGCGGGTGTCGGACGACCGCCCAGTGCATTTCGCATCGGTGATCCGCTTGGCGCAAAAACGTTCCTCCTGATCGCAGTGTGCGTCTTCGCACTGCTGTTTGCCTTTTGGTGGTCAGCAACCGCGACCGGCTGGGTCAAGCCCATTTTCCTTCCGAGCCCGGGCGCTGTCTGGACCAAGATGGTGGAACTGACGCTTGACGGGACGTTGCTGAACGATGCCGGCATCAGCATCTATAGAATGCTCGTTGGCTTCGCGCTGGCATCGCTGATGGCGATCCCGATCGGCATCATGATCGGCTGCTACCGCACCTGGGAAGCGGCGATCGAACCATTTATTGACTTCGTGCGCTACATGCCTGTCGTCGCTTTCGTGCCACTGACGATCCTGTGGGCCGGAACCAGCGACATCCAGAAATTCGTCATCATCTGGATCGGGACGTTCTTCCAGCAAGTGCTGATGGTGATGGACAGCGTCAAGCGCGTCCCGCCCGACTTCGTTGGGCTTGGACGAACGCTTGGTCTTTCGGAACCGAAGATCCTCTGGCGCATCGTACTTCCGTCGTCGCTGCCGGGGATCTGGGACACTCTCCGGATCAGCATGGGTTGGGCCTGGACGTGGCTCGTTCTGGCCGAACTTGTCGCGGCCACCTCGGGGCTTGGCTACCGCATCGTTGTGTCCCAGCGCTATTTCCAGACGCAGACGATCATCGGCTACATCCTGCTTCTTGGCATACTTGGCCTGATCACCGATCAGAGCATGAAAGCTCTCGAGCGTGTTTTCTTCCGTTATACGTCGAGACATTGATATGACTGAACCGAAACTAAAGATCCAAGCGCTCAACAAGTGGTACGGATCGGGCAAACGAAGCGTTCACGCCCTCAGCGACATCGATCTGGAACTGGCGGACAACGAATTCGTGTCGCTGGTCGGCGCTTCCGGCTGCGGCAAGAGCACGCTTCTGTCGATCGTCGCCGGCCTGCAGAAGTTCAACGACGGAGTGCTCCTGACCGATGGCGCGCCGATCGTGGGACCCGGCCTCGATCGCGGCGTTGTCTTCCAGTCCTACACGCTGCTGCCCTGGCTGACCGCGCAGCAGAATGTCGAGTTCGCCCTTCAGGCGGCGGGCCTATCGGCTGCCGAACGCAGGGAAGTCGCGCGGCACCATATCAATCTGGTCAAGCTCGACCGTTTCGCCGATGCCTTCCCCTCGCAGCTATCCGGCGGCATGAAGCAGCGCGTCGCCATCGCACGAGCGCTGTCCTACAGGCCAAAGATGCTGCTGATGGACGAGCCCTTCGGGGCGCTGGATGCGCTGACCCGCCATCAGATGCAGGAATTGCTGACGCAGATCTGGGAAGAGCACCGCCTGACCGTGCTGTTTGTCACCCATGACGTCGAAGAGGCCGTCTACCTTTCCGACCGCATCATTTCGATGAGCATCAATCCCGGCCGAATTAACGCAACCTTCCACGTCGGCCTGGCGCGCCCGCGACATCAGGACATGATCTCGACCTCGGACTTCATCTCCATTCAGAAGGAAGTGCTGGCGGCGATCCGCGCGGGTTCGCAGCAGGATGATGCACTCTAAGCTGTGAACCGGCCGACGAGATTGAGCATAATGCGGCCGACATCATTATCTTTTCCCGCCGCCGGCAGCGCGCCGATCCACGCAACGGAGCTGGCGGAAAAAACCAATCCGCCGGCATCGTGACGGTAAATCGTCATATCCGATCGCCGCATCGCGGCCCGCTCCGCTTCGCCATCGGCAAGCCAAAGATCGGGACGCACCTGAAAGCTGTCGTCGAAACCATCGGCGACCGCCAGCCGAACCAGGTTGGCTGGGGTTTCCTCCGAACGCAGCACCGCATCCACCTCGTATCCCGCTGCGCCGCCGAGTACCGTGCCACTATCGCCGAAGGCCTCGCCGACACCGTCGAACAGCCATGCATGTTCGCCGCCGTAACTCCCTTCCAGCCGGCGGTACGGTCGCGATGGACCAAAGCTCATGATCACATAGGTGACGCCAACAAGCGCCTGGGGATGACGGTTGCCGCGATCTTCCCAGTTTCCGCCCGGCTCGCCCGTCATCGAGAGGTGCATTTCGCCCGGCCGGCCACTCCAGATATCGTTCTTGCCGCGCCGCAGTTCCATGTTGTCGCCGTCAAAGGCGACCACCCAATAAAAGCCGTTACCACCGAGATAACCGAGGCTTCCGCCGGCCGCGAGATAGCGATCCAACCCGCTCATCATCGCGGACGACCAGTATTCCGGATGACTGCCTGTCAGCACCAGGCTGTAGGCCGACAGGCTCTCCAAGCCTTCGTCATGAAGATCGTGATCGGTCAGCACATCGACCGCGATGCCATGGCGCGCATAGAATTTCAGCAGCTGCAGATCGACAGAGAGAAGATGCGGCGAGTTCGACAGAGGATAGTGATAGTCGTCCCTCAACGTCGCGCGCGGGCGCCGGCTCGAGGTCAGGCTGACGCCGCTGAGGTCGCTGTGGGTGTCGTATAGGCTGAGGAAATTGTTGTCGATCGCGAACAGGTGGGCGCGGTCGCTGCCATGCCAGGGGTAGCGATGCGGCGGCAGTTGTTCGTCGGCGTAAGCGAGATAGGTCGCCGTCGGCAGCAGCACCGCCACCTTCGATTGAGGCTCTGTCGGGCGAACGAAGAATGGTAGCCTCTCCACGCCGCGATCGGTCCCTATCTCAAGCGCATAGACACCGGATCGGGCATCCTCGGGGATGTGAACAGTCAGATCCGCCGCCCAGTCGAAACCGCCGAAATCATCGTCGTGCAGGTGGATGGAATCGAAATGATCGGGATCCAGACGGGGATCATGGATCTCACCGGAAAAGCGCGGCGAGGCGACGGCAAATGTCGGCGCATTGTGGAGGATGATCGCAGGATCACCTTGCTGGACAGGCCGAATATCGCGCATCGGCCCGCGCGTGGGAAAGCGCCATTCCGTCTCGTGGCTGGCGCTGATTAACCGGATGCGGCCGAGCCTGCCGTTCAAGGTCTGTCGCGAGCGATCCGCGACACCGCCGATACAGATCAGCCCGGCGGTATCTGCCGCGACGAGCGGGATCGTCCGTACCGCTACGGCTTGCTGGTCAGCACGCCTAACCCTGTAACCGATCGCGCTCGGCGAAACGGAGAGGTCGAGTTGATACCATCGCTCGTTGCGGACTTCAGCAACGGTATGGCTCTGACCATCAATCACGGCAACCAGACGGCCATCCGGCTCCAGGCTGAGAAGCAGGGAACCGATCGCGATAACCGGCTTCGATGTCTCGTTCCTGGTGAAGAGGATTTCGAGGGATAGTTCATAGACATCAGACCGAAGAGCCGTAGCCGGGATCTCGGCCCAGGAGCCGAGTTCGTACTCCCGGATGGAGAGCGTGGTCGAATGCCGTGCGATCTCCCATTCGACGGTTACCACCTCGTCGCGATCAAGCGTGACGATCCTGACGCTTGCGTTCGGATCGGCGCAGGACAGAAAACCACCCGTGGCGCCGCCGGCCTTCACGCTCCAAGGCTCGATGAAACCAATCGCAGCCATTGCGTCGTGGTTCAATTGCTTTCGCATGCAGGCACACCCCGTATTCTCAAAGTAGGGGCGGCAATCGGATGGCGACCCAGTATCGGCGGGAGTTTTGTCTATACATCTTCATGCCGTCAAGCGCTCCGCCGGCTGAGATATTCTTGCGATGCGTACCAAACCGACAGATTCTGACCTGTTAACGACGAGGGCAATAGGCTAAGAGCGCTTTGGCCGCATCCGTTTTCCCCGATGCGGCCGAAACTTCAGCCTCGCCCCTACGCGAGGCTTTTCTTTGTCCGCCAACCATTCTTCAATACGTGGACAACCCTTTCACAGCGTTGAGTTTCTTATCTCCCCAATGCACGATATGCGCAATGCGAGGGAGACTCACATAATGCGTTCAGGATTGGGGACGATCACCATTGCCGATGACGGGCATAACGGCCATGTTGCCTACGAAATGACAGAGAAGGACGGGCTGTTGTTTGCCGGCGAAGAATTGCTGCGGCGCGCGAAGGCCGCCAAGCGAGTAATTTTCCGACCGCTTGCTGCGACGACCGAACACCGAATCCGCATCGGAAGCGTTGATGCAAGCTGCGCCAATTTTATGGTGATCAGCTGAGCCGACTGCGTCGTCGGTTCACGTGAGATTGGTAGAACCCGCCCATTTCAACGCTCCGAGAAGGCAAGCTCAGCGAAATCATAGACGCGCGCGAAGGCAGCGTCCGCTCCATCGATGACGGCCCGCTCCTCTCCATCGCTCAGTTCCACGCTGTCGAGCGCTGCGGTAAACGTTCGCCAATGCAGGCCACGCCCTTCAGGAGCACCTGCAAGATGGCGCGCGCCCATCGTCTCGTCGAGACCGAGCTTGGCCGCATATTTCAAAAGGAATGCAGCACCAAGATTGGACCCTTCGATCACGTATAGCCATCCAAGGGAATCGCCGAGTGCGACCTTGTCTCCCTTGGTGAATGTCGGAGTGCATATCGACTGCGGGACTGCGATCCCGAGATCGGCAAGGTCCTGCTCTATGAACGTCAAACGACGGCGACCGGAGAGATCTGGCAGCAAAGCGCCGAGCTCTTGATTGAAGAATAGGGCATCGAGATCACGGTGAAACAGGTACTGCATGGTGACGAACCGGCCGTAGCTCTCGCGATCTGTGAAGGGATTAGCCTGCATGATGCGCTTGTCCAGTCGTTCGTGCGCGGCATGCGTCGCAGCCTTCAGTCGCTGGGTACGCTTTTCCTCGGGCACCGCCGAAATTTCCGTGGCAATCGACATTGTATTCCGTCCTTCAGTCAGTTCTCGGCCATTCAGCTTGCGCCCAGCCAGGTTTTTGCGCCTCGCTTCTGCGAAGCCAAGCCGTGATATCGAATGCCGATCGAGGGCCCAGCATTATCACCCATCCACCGCCCAAATGGGACCGGACAGCATTTAGCGCTTGGTTGCCCAGGCGCGCTCAACGGCCGATTTCAATTCCATCTCGGAATAGGGTTTGCGCAGGAGGAGAGCCTTCGACGGAGCGCCCGTCGGTAGACTGTGTTCTCCCGTAGCGAATACAATGGCGACGTCTGGATACAGACGGCGTACGGCCGCAGCCAGATCGACGCCGCTGACATCAGGTAGTCCGATGTCCGCGACCAGTACGTCGATCTCGTTTCCCTGCAAGAACTCGAGCGCCTCCGCGCCATCTGCCGCCTCCGTCACCTGGTGCCCGAGTTCGAGCAGCATTTCAGCTGTGTTGGAGCGGATCAGGAAATCGTCCTCGACAAGCAGAATTCGTGGGACCACCGCAGCCACAGGCTCGTCGATCGGTGCCGCGCTGCGCGGCGAGGAGGCCTGGCTGATCTGCTTCTGGTTGGCGATCACATGGCGGAGCCGGCGCGCCAACGCCTCCCGCGTATAGGGCTTCGATAGCAACTCGACACCCGGGTCGAGCCTTCCGCCGTGAACGATCGAGTTTTCCGTATAGCCTGACGTAAAGAGCACTGCCACACCGGGCAGCCGCTCCTTCGCGCGGCGCGCCATCTCACTGCTCTTCAGCGGCCCGGGCATGACGACGTCGGTGAAGATCACGTCGATTTGCATGCCACTTTCGATCACATTCAGTCCGGCCTGCGCGTCCTTCGCAGTCAATACGCTGTAGCCGAGATCGGACAGCGTCTCGACGACGATCGCGCGGACTTCCTCATCATCTTCGACGACAAGCACCGTTTCCGTGCCGCCCACCACAGGCCCGCCATGCACTGTCACCTCGCGGTCCTCGTCGGCAACGGAACGCGGCAGATAGATGCGCACCGTCGTTCCCTGATCTACCTCGCTGTAGATCTTCACATGTCCGCCCGACTGCTTGACGAAGCCATAGACCATGGACAGCCCGAGCCCAGTTCCCTTGCCTTCTGGCTTGGTCGAGAAGAACGGCTCGAACACCTTGTTCAAGATTTCAGGCGCCATACCCGTGCCGGTGTCGGTGACAGCGAGCATCACATACTGACCCGGCATGACCTCCTGATGGCTGCGCGCATATTCCTGGTCGAGCGCCGCGTTGCCCATCTCTATCGTCAACTTGCCGGAACCGTTCATAGCGTCGCGCGCGTTGATCGCGAGGTTGAGCAGCGCGTTTTCCACCTGCGTGGGATCGGCATAGGTGTTCCACAGCCCGCCACTGGTAATGACCTCTATCTCGACCGCTTCGCCCAACGAACGCCGCAGCAGATCGTCCATTCCGCCGATGAAGCGGGCGATATTGATAACCCGAGGTTCGAGCGCCTGCCTGCGACCGAAGGCGAGCAGCTGGCTTGCGAGCTTCGCACCGCGGTTGACGCCTGCAAGCGCATTGGCCAAGCGCCGCTCCGCCCGCTCATTGCCCGTCAGATCCTTGGACAGGAGCTGCAGGTTACCCGAGACCACCTGAAGAAGATTGTTGAAGTCGTGCGCCACGCCGCCCGTCAGCTGGCCAATCGCTTCCATTTTCTGCGCTTGTTGCAACGCGCGCTCGGTTTGATGGCGCTCGGCGATTTCGGCTTCAACTCGCGCCTCAAGGCTTTCGTTCAGCTGCCGCAGCTGCTCTTCGGCTCTCACGCGGTGGCGAACCTGGCGCTCGAGGCTTGTGGCGTGCTCCTGAAGGCTGGCCTCTGCCTCGCGCTGTTCGGTGATATCAGTATGAACACCGACCCATTCCTCGATCTCGCCCGAAACATCGAAGATCGGCACGCCGCGAATGGCGAACGTCCGGTAGACGCCATCGGCGCGCCGGACCCTGTGCTCATGAACATAGGTGGCCTTTGCCGCGACCGCCGCCTTCCAGCTTTCGACCGAGCCGTCCTGGTCATCCGGGTGCACGGCGTCCGCCCAGCCGTAACCCTGGTAGCTCTCGAACGGCTGCCCAGTCAGCGCCGACCATGCCGGCTGCTCACCGAGCATGCGGCCGTCGGCGGCGTTCGTCCAGATCACACCGTGGACGGCATTCACCGCCGCACGGAAACGGCCGTTGCTCCGCTGCAAGGCTACTTCGGACCGCTTGCGATCCTCAATATCGATCATCACCACATAGATGCCTTCGACATCGCCGCCTGAAGCCCGCCGGGGCACATAGCGTATCTCGACATTGCGATCCGTTCCATCCGGCCGGGTGATGGATGTATCGGTGATGATGCGGTCGCCGGCCATCGCCTGCTCGACCATGGGAAGGCGTGTCTGGTAGCTGGTCTGGCCAATCACCTCAGCCACATGCTTGCCGACCACATCGGCTGCGTCGAGGCCGAACCATTCCACGTAGCCCTGGTTGGCGAAGCGGTAGATATGGCTGCGATCGATGAAACCGACGAGGATGGGGAGCGCATCCGTCAGCCGTTTCAGCTCCTCGCGGCTTTCCGCAAGCTCGGCCACCGCCTTCACCTTGTCGGTATTTTCGAGCACCGTACAGAGAACGCCGTTCACCTTGCCGTCGTCATCATAGATCGGCGTGTAGAACAGGTCGAATACGACTTCCTCAGGGAGGCCGTGGCGATGCAGAACCATCTTCTGGTCGCGGTATGACTGGACCTCACCGCGGAAGCCGGCCTCGAGAATCTTGCTGTTCCAGTCCCAGATCTCCGGCCATATCCCGGGGACCGTCGCGCCGAGCGCGCGCGGATGATAATTGCCGGCAATTTCCACGTAGCCGTCGTTGTAGATCATAACATGATCATCGCCCCACATCAGCACCTGCGGGATGGGCGAATTGACGATCGAATTGACCTTGATTCTCAGGTTCTGCGGCCACTCGCTGATCGGGCCAAGCGAGGTTGCCGCCCAATCGAAACGGCGAACAAGTTCTCCGGTCTCGCCGCCGCCGATGGGCCAATGGCCGGACGTGAACTGATAAGTCATAAAGCCACCAACTGAACCAGAAATTCTCTTGTTTCATAGGGGACGGGAATGACCCTGTCCATGGCGCTAGGGCGAGAACAAGCGCGCCAGCAGGCATAATATTGCGGCGCTGACGCGCGCCGGAAAACCGCTAAATGCAGAAGATGGAACGACGGCCGTTGGAGTTGCACTTCGGTTGCCATAAGCAGAAAAAAGACAGCCGACGCGATCACCGGCTTTTTCATTTAAGTTGACGCTGCTATGGGAGCATGATGTCGTCCGTTAGAACGAGGAAACAGGCGAGATGAGCGATAACGTCATCCAGTTCCGCAAACCCGCGCCACAAAAGACCCCGAAGCCGCCACGCCCATGGCTGCGCAAGCTGATCTCGATCGTCGTGGTGATCGCAGCCTTTGTCGCGGCTTGGATCTATTTCACGCTGGCTGGCTGATCCGGCCACTTGCAAGTCGCATTTAAGACTCGACCGCATTAAAACGAAAACGGCTGGAGAGCGAAACAGATCGCTCTCCAGCCGTTTTCACGAGTACGGTCAGCTTACCACTTCTTGGCAAGCTTGAAGGTGAAAGTCCGGGCATCGCCGTAGCCGCAGGCGCCTTCAGTGCGGCAAGCCTCGACATATTCCTTGTCGAACAGGTTGGCGACGTTGAGCGATGCCGTCCAGTTTTCCTTTTCGTAGCGGATCGCCGCGTCGAACACGGTCGATTCCGGAACGCGAAGCGTGTTGGCCTCATCCGCCCAGGAACGACCCTTGTGGCGAACGCCGGCGCCGAGGCTGAGGCCTTCGAGCGGGCCGTTCGTCACAGTGTAATCGACCCACATGGAAGCCGTATAGTCAGGCACGACGTAAGGCGTCTTGCCGATCAGGCCGGGGTTCGGGTCGTTCTGTTTAACGGTCACGTCGGTCGCGGCGAAGGCGCCGAGCAGCTTCCAGTTGTCGTCGATGTTGACCTTGGCTTCGAGCTCAAAGCCCTTCGATTCCACTTCGCCGAGCTGGTCGGTAAAGGGCGCGACCGGGATAGAGACAGAGTTGTTGCGCTTGTTGATGTGGAAGACGGAGGCGGTGAAGGACGCATCCATGAAGGTCGGCTCATACTTGATGCCGGCTTCATACTGTTCGCCCTCTTCCGGCTTCAGCGGCCCGTGTCCGCCACGGCCGACCAGCGGGTTGAAGAAGGTCGCGGCGCTGACATAGGGCGTCAGGCCGTTGTCGAACTCGTATGCAAGACCGGCGCGGCCGCTCCAGGCGCCGTCGGAATCCTCGAAGCTGTTAGAAGACGCCAGCCGATCCTTGAAATCGGTATTGACGTGATCGTAGCGGCCGTTGAGCGTTGCCAGCCAACCATCGCCGAAATGGATCTGATCCTGCGCGTAAAGGCCGATCTGATTCATGGTGACTTGCTCGCTGTAGAGCGGGTCCATCGGCAGCTGCGGGAGGCCGTAAACGGGGTTCGTCACGCTGAGCGAGCCGGAGCCGAACTTGTTGTTCTGCACGTTGTCGATGCGGTACAGGCGGTAGTCGACGCCCAGCATGACCTTGTGCTCGGTGCCGCCGAGATCGAAAGTGTTTTCGATGCGGTTATCCCAGGCCAGCGTATCGACGGAGGTGTCGCCCTCGAAGTTAAGAAGCTGAAGGTCTGTCGGACCGGACCACAGATAAGGATAGACAAGGCGCTCATACTTATCGAGATGGCCGTAACGGGCATTCGACGAGTATTTCCAGCCGCCCTCGAACTCGTGCTCGAACTCGTAGCCGATCATCTGCTGATCGTAGCGGCCGGTATCGATATCCGGATCACCGGGGAAGAAGCGGCGCGAGATCTTGCCGACGCCGGGCCGGTCGACGACCGTACCTTCGTAGGGCAGGAAGCCATTGCCCGTGTGAACCTGATCAAGACCACCGGCATAGGCCCAGACGGTCAGGCTTGTCGTATCATCCGGCGAAATGGTCAGCTGCGGCATGACGAAGCCGCGCAGATCATGGGTGTAATCGGTATAGCCGTCACCGCCGGCGATCTTGCCGGTCAGGCGATAGGTCATCGTGTCGCTCGACCCGACCTTGTCGGAAACGTCGAAGCCGGTGAAGGCGTTGCCATTCGAGTTGATGCCGATTTCGGTGTAATAGAGCGGATCGTCGGTCGGCCGCTTTCTGATCATATCGATGATGCCGCCGGCATTGGCGCCACCATAGAGAACCGAAGCCGGTCCCTTCAGGACGTCGACGCGCTCCAGCATGAAGGGATCGATCTGGAAGTTGCCGAAACCATAGGAGAACAGATTGAGGCCATCGAGATAGACACCGCTCTGTCCGGCATCGAAACCACGGATGTAGAACCAGTCGGTATCCGGATCGGTACCGAAGGTCTGCGTGGCGACGCCAGCCGTGTAACGCAGGGCCTCATCGACCTTGTTGATGACAGCGCGATCATCGAGCTCCTGGCGGCCGACGACCGAGACGGACTGCGGTATTTCGTTGATTGGCGTATCCGTCTTCGAGCCCGCCGTGCTCTTCTTGGCCACATAGCCCTTCACCGGGCCGGTTGCCTCGCTGGCGCCGTCAGCCGCCGCAGTTCCGGCGCCCTGGATGACGACGGGCTTCAGCTCGGTCGCATCCTGCGCGACTGCGAACGTGGCGCTCGCGCCGAAGATGGCGACACCCGCCAGAAGCTTTGCCTTGAAGATCACTCGGTCTGCTCTCGCACCCATATTTGTCGTCACCCTACTCACGCCACCGTCATCCCAACGGCCCGGCCAACATCACGAATAAGATGAGTGATTAACTCAATTTTAACGGCCCAGCTTGTCGCGATCCCGGAAGAATTGAATGTTTTTGGGCAATTTTTCGCGGAGCGGCCAAACGCTCACTCAGTGTGTCGTTCAAGCAACGTGGGCCTTTTTCCAGGTGGCGGGCGGCGTTCCGATATTCTTGCGGAAAACGCGCGTGAAATGCGCCTGGTCCGAAAAACCGGTCTCGGCTGCGATGACCATGAGCGGCTGGTCGCCGTTCAGCAGGAGCTCTTTCGCCCGCTCCAGCCGCGCATTCATCTGCCACTGATGCGGCGCCATGCCGGTGGATGCCTTGAAGGCATGGCTGAAGTGGGATTGCGAGAGCCCGGCGAGCGTCGCAAGCTCTTCCAGCCGAATATTGCGCATGCAGTTCTCGGTGATGAAATCCGTTGCCTTGCGCAATTGCCATGAAGCGAGCTTGCTGCGCTTGCGCACCTCGCTTTTCCCAAGCTTCATCACGTCGATGATCAGCGCTAGCGCCAGACCGTCGCCATAGAGATCGTGCAACGGCGCCGGATTCATGCATTCGGCCGCGATCATGCGCGACAGCGTCAGCACGCGCTCGTCGGAAAACAGTAAGCGCGGGCTCGTCAGCCGATCGGGATCGAGCTCCTCCATCAAACGGCGCGCGACCATCTCGGCGTCGAAATGCAGATCCAGGTGACGAAGAAATTGCACGTTCTTCAGATTGGCCCAGAGCTCCATTCCCGCAGGCACATAGGAAATCGGCTGGTTCTCGTCCTCTTCCGCGGCACCCGCACCCTTTGAACTCAGCTTCATCGTCGAACGGCCGGCGCCATTCATGTCGAGAAGGATAAAAAGCCTGGGATCATTGGACACATAGTAACCGCCGGCATAGGGCGCGCACTCCACATCCCAAACATCCGCAACGATGCCGTTCCAGGATCGCCTGTGAAGGCCGCCGACGACGGAGAAACCTTCGATCTTGTTCTGCATGCGGGGCTGAAATGTCATGGATGGGGCGCGCACTATACCTTCTTAATAAAGTCAAGTTTAAAGCAAGCGGTGATCTAACGCAATCCCGCGCTATAAAAGCCCCCCATATTTTAGGGCGCAGTGGCCGTGCGACTTCGATCAGCCCTTGCGGATGGACCCGCGCCAGATGAGTTCGGCTTTCAAGCGAACCGAATGAGCCTCTTCCGGCTCGTCCTCATTGCCACCGGTAGCAAGCCACTTTACCGCCTGCGTGGCGATCGCCATAACCGGCTGCGCGAAGGTCGTGAGATTGAAGGAAGACCACGACGCCTGCTCAATATCGTCAAAGCCGGCAACGCACAGCTGATCCGGGATCGACAGACCGAACTGGTGACGCGCGGCATCCATGAAACCGAAGGCGAGCAAATCGGTGGCGCAGAACACGCCATCAGGCCGCTCGGCGCGCGTCAACATACGCTGCGCAAGCACCCGACCCGCCTCGTATCCCGTCGATCCATAGCGCTCGACGACGACCTCGAGGCCGAGCTTTGTGGCGGCAGCGATAAAGCCGCGCTCGCGACCCATCAAGCTTGGCGTCCCAGCTTCGGAGTTCGCGAAAGCGAGCGTCTTGCACCCCGCGCGCACGAATGCGGTTGCGATCCTGCCGCCGGACTCGTAGTCGTCGAGGTTGATCTTCAACGGACCGGGCTGGTCGTCATCGCGGTTGATCAGCACCAGGCGCTGGCCGCTGCGGAGGCAAAGCTGGGTGATCGACTTATCCGGCAGTCCGGAGAGGATGATCGAGGCATCGGCCCGGTAGCGGATAGCCTGCTGCAGCGCGCGGTCGACGCTGCCGTCCGAGCGATCAGTGTTGACAAACATCGCGACCTTGCCGGCGTTCTGCAACTGGATTGTCAGTTCCCGCAACAGCGCCGAGCGATACGGCGTCGCGACATCGGAAACGATCAGGCACACGATGCCGCTCTCATTGCGCATCAGGCCGCGGGCGAGATGATTGACGTGATAGCCGAGTGCCTCAGCTGCTTCCAGCACCCGCCTGCGGGTGTCAGCGGATACGCTGGCTCCGGGCGTGAAGGTTCGTGATACGGCGGAACGTGATACCCCTGCCCTCTCGGCAACTTCTTGCGCGCTGACGAATAATTTAGACGGCATAGCGATCCTTTTGTTGCACGCACCTTTGCATCGAGTTGCACTTGCGTGCAATCCGTAACGACCCTAGCCAATATGAAGTTTTCATGACGAATATTGACATCACACACGGCGATGTGTTCGCTTTGCACGCGCTTGCAAGCGCGACTTTCAGCGGCTGTATCCAGCCATCGTTTCCAATAAAGGACATGTTGCGATGACATTGCGCGTTATTCCAGGGCTCGAAGCACGTCTGGCCCTAGCCGCGGCTGTTGCCCGCGAGGCAGGCGCCGTGGCGCTCGATTATTTCAAGCGCCGCGACACTCTCGTGATTGAGACAAAACGCGACCCGCAGGACGTGGTGTCGATCGCTGACCGTGAGGTCGAGAACCTGATCCGCGCACGGTTCGCGGACGCCTATCCCGGAGATGGCGTTCTCGGCGAGGAGTATGGCCTGACATCAGGCACGTCGGGCTTCACCTGGGTGATTGATCCGATCGACGGCACAAGTCCCTTCGTCAGCGGCATGCCGAACTGGTGCGTCTCGATCGGCCTGCTGCACGACGATATGCCTGTCGTGGGCGTCATCGCCTCGCCTTGCCATGATGAGATATACGCCGCAGCCCTCGGCATGGGCGCCACCTTGAACGGCAAGAAGCTTGAACTCAGCCCCGACCGCAACATCCGCAACGCGGTGACCGGTATCGGCGCGAACAGCCATGTTTCGCCCGCCACAGTCGCCAAGATGGTCGAGGAACTGCTGGAAGCGGGCGGCAATTTTATTCGCAACGGTTCCGGCGCGCTCATGCTCGCCTATGTCGCCGCGGGCCGCCTCGTCGGATATTACGAGCCCTACATGCATGCCTGGGACTGCCTGGCCGGATATTGCCTCGTCCAAGAAGCCGGCGGCTGGTTCCATCCTTTCCCGACCAATGGAGAGGGATTGACCAAGGGTGCCAAGGTGCTCGCGGCGGGACCCGGCGCCATCGACGATCTCCGCAAGATCGCCGGCGTCTAAACACGCTCGCCTCGACGGCGGGCGCGAGAACAGAAGCGACATCGCGCCTCTCGTCCCACGCGATTTTGCAACCTATATATACATGCGAAGAATGCCGGCGATCCGCGCCGGCTGAACGGAGACATGTATGAGCCGAGATCCGTACGAGCTTCTGGGCGTCAAAAAGGACGCTACGCAAAAAGAGATCCAGAGCGCGTTCCGCAAACTCGCCAAGAAACTGCACCCGGACCTTAACCCTGGCGACAAAAAGGCGGAGGACCGTTTCAAGGAAATCTCTGCCGCCTACGAGATCGTCGGCGATGAGGACAAGCGCAAGCGCTTCGACAAAGGCGAGATCGACATGACCGGCGCCGAGCAAGCGCAGCGCAACTATTATCGCGACTACGCCTCGCAGGCCGGTGCCGGCAGCCGCTATCAGAACAATGCCGGCTTTGCCGATTTCGGCGACAGCGACGACATATTCTCGAGCTTCTTCTCCGGACGCGGACGCAGCGGCGGGCAGTTCCGTTCGCAGGGGCAAAACCGGCAATACTCGATGGAAGTCGATTTTCTCGACGCCATCAACGGCACCAAGACACAGATACGCCTTCCCGATGGCCCGGCCCTCGACTTGCAGATCCCGGCGGGAACCCGCGACGGCCAGACGCTGCGCCTGAAGGGAAAGGGTGAGCCGGGGATCGGCGGCGGTCCGCCAGGTGACGCTTTGGTGGAGATCCGCGTTCGTCCGCACAAGGTTTATGTTCGCGATGGCGATGACATCCGCATCGATCTGCCGATATCGCTTCCTGAGGCGGTGCTCGGCGGCAAGGTGCGTGTGCCAACGCCATCGGGCGCGGTCAATCTGACGCTGCCCGCGAATTCCAGCAGCGGCAAGGTCTTGCGCCTGAAGGGCAAGGGCGCGCCGAAGCGCGGCGGCGGGGCCGGCGATATCTATGTGTCGCTGAAAGTCGTCTTGCCGGATGAGCCGGACCCGAAGCTTGCCGAATTCATGAGCGAGTGGACGCCGGCCAATCCGCAGAATCCGAGAAAAGGCATGGAGGAGTAGCCATGAATGATCTTGAATTCCGCCGAACCCTGAAGATCGACGTGACCGTGGTGGACGTATGGATTGAGCAGGGGTGGCTGATCCCCGAAGCGCATGATGGCGATCGTGAGTTCCGCGACGACGATGTCGCGCGCGCGCGGCTGATCCTCGACCTCACCCGCGATATGGGCGTCAACGAGGCCGGCGTCGACTTGATCATGGATCTCGTTGACCAGATACACGGGCTGCGCGGCACCGTCCGTGACATGCTTGGCGCCATGGAGCAGCAGGACGACGACGTACGCCGCCGGCTGCGTCGCAAACTCGACGCGCTGTCCACGCGAGCAGGCTGAACGGCGCAGCCTTGCGGGTAACAAAGGGACCGGACAAGAAAAGGAGACCATACTTGAACAACGATGACGGCTCCCACGACGCAGATTATCCGCATCAACCCATCGACTGGCGCGAACACGGCGTGAAGGTCATCCCGGGTAATGCGCTCGATCCGAACACCGCGCAGACCCCAGGCATGAACCGAGCAACGGCGATCAACAATGCCCGCGCCGGCGCTGAGAAGATTTGGGCCGGTACGGTCACGATCCACGCCAACGCGAAGACCGGCGCGCACCATCATGGTGACCTCGAAAGCATCATCTATGTGGTGAAGGGCAAGGCCCGCATGCGCTGGGGCGACAATCTTGAATTTACTGCCGAGGCCGGACCCGGAGACTTCATTTTCGTGCCGCCCTACGTGCCGCACCAGGAGATCAATGCGAGCCAAAACGAGACGCTCGAATGCGTCCTCGTGCGGTCCGGACAGGAGCCCGTGGTGGTCAATCTCGATATTGAACCGGTTGAACTGCCGGAAGACGTTCGGTGGATCGATCCGATACACAAATAATCCACTCTCGGTAGTGCGCTAACGAAGAATTGATCGACGGCGACATCCGAAATTCGCTTCAGATAATTCTTTCGTCTCGGCAGATGACGGTCATCGAGCCCCAAGGCCGAAATCGACGAGAAAACGACAGCCGGATTCATGTTTCCGTCCAGCACCTTACGTCAGAAGCACTGCCCAGCAGGGACTTTCGGTGGCCGGCGCGAACAAGCGCAGACCACAACAATAAGTTCAGAAGGTACTAATCCAATCTTCAATCCGCCGCGTACACCGTTTTGTTACTACCCGGAAACGCCCTAAAAAGACCGTTCCAGGCGGATATCAAGGCCTTCGATGCAAGTCTCAAATTCCGGCGATTTATCTACCGGAAGATGTATATAAGCCTCGTTTGGTCAAAACAAACCGGAATACTTACTTATGATTGCATTCGACGTCGCACAAATTTGCTGAACTACAGGCTTTTTTCAGTTGAAAGTCAGGGTCTTCAGGCACATGAGTTGGCGGGAATAAAAGTGAGCGGCACAATTGATCCGTTCAAATATCTTGGTAAGGTTGCCGCAGGGAATAATAAGCACGCCGCAACTGGCGTTAGAAGGATAAGGCCATGAAAGAAGCTCCGCATACCGTCGACGTTCACGTAGGCAAGACGATCCGCATCAAGCGCCTGATGCGCAAGGTTTCGCAGACCGAACTGGGTGACCGCGTCGGCGTCACGTTCCAGCAGATTCAGAAATACGAGAAGGGCTCGAACCGCGTTTCGGCAAGCATGCTGGTCGAAATCGCCGGTGCGCTCGATGTCGACGTCCGCTCCTTCTTCGAAGATATTTCGGCCAACGCCAATGACAATCCGACCCCGAGCGACGAATTCGTCGTATCGCGCGACGGTGTACTCCTGAACGCTGCCTTCCTGTCGATCAAGAACGAGCAGGTTCGCAAGAAGATCGTCAAGCTGGTGCAGGCAATTGCCGGCATGGAGCAGATCGAAAGCGAAGCCGCCGAATAAAGCGGCTTCGGCGGGTCCCATCAACGATTAGTGGCGCTCCAGTACGACGAGGTTTTCTCGCGCGTCTTTCATTGCCACTTTCGTCTTGGTACCGATCAGCTTCTCCAGATTCACGTCCAGCTCACGCTCCGGGTCGATTCCATCCCAATCGATGACGACCTGAAGCAGAGCCATGTTCGTCAGATGCGTCAGGTTGTTCAACTTGAGCTTCTGCGCTTCGTCCTTCGCGGCCGACAGCAAGCGGAAAATCCTCGCGTATTCGCTTCCGCTTCCCTCGTCCATCGTCTGAATGTTCATCTCGTCCGCTCCGCCTCTCTGAGACGCCCCAAACACCACTTTGGGGCTCCAGTGCTTCCATCATTCAGGCGTGGCGTTATTAGAGCGTTACAGGCGTTACCGGGGTGCTGATTTCCGCATGCAGCATCTCCCAGTGTGACGTTGCTGCGAAGCCCCAGTTGCGCTTTCCAGCGGTGAATTTCACGCTCTCGAGGTAATCCAGAACCATATCGGCATCGGCGCGCTTGCGCTCGATCTTGTTCGCACGAATCAATTTCACGATCTCCTTGGCGCGCATGGTGTTGTCGAAAGCGCAACCTTCCACCGCCTTCGGATAGGTGCGCTCGGAAAAATGCAGCGCGCGGCCCGCCAGAAGAAGCTTCTTGTATTCGCCCGACAACAGCAGGCCCTGCCTGTTCAGCGCGTCGATGGTCGGCTGATAATCGACCCACGGAACGGAGAGCGGCAGCCAGCCCAGCTCCGCCGGCGCGTGAACCAGCGCCACCGCCTCATCGTCGATGAGCCGGCCATCGGCGTAGTCGTCATAGATCGAGCCGATGCCGACCATGCCGAACGCCGAGCATTCAGCGGCTCTGAGCGCGCCCATGCTGGCGCCGCCTGCGACGACGACGTTCTGCTCGAGCGCGAAGAGGATTTCCTTGTGCCAGACGGACGGCATCTCGCCGAAATAGCCATCGACGATGCCGATGGCACGCGCGCCGTCACGCACCGCCTGCAGGATATCGCCTCGGGCGGCTGGCCCGCGAAACTCGATCGACAGATGCTCGGCCTGAAGCTTGTCGAGATCCCGGCCGAAGCTTGGTCCTGCGAAAATTACTCTCATGCCTGGGCTCCCTGCATGGCGCCGATCGCGCGCAAGCCAAGTTGAATGAATTCTCCGCTGACATCGACCTCGAGGCCGGGCACGATGACGCGGACAACGGAGACCGGAAGGCGCGGATGCGGGATCGGCACGGTCACGACCTGCTCAATACCCCGCGCACGCAGCCGATCCAGAATGTGGCGAATGGTCTGCTGGATGCTACGCTTGGCAGGCTCGGCAAAGCGCGGTGCGACCGGCGTCTCGTCGCAGAGTTCGATAAGTTGCTGCATCGGTCCGTCGCCATCGAGGCGCTGGTAGACGCGCGGCGAGAAGTCGTCACGGCTGCCGGCAATCGCCGTCAGCCGGCTCTGCGCTGCCTCGGTGATGGCGCGCAGCGCCGCGCGAACAGGATCGGGATGACAACCGCAGCCGCCGCAGACATTCGTCCAGCGCGCATCGACGCGGTCGCCGAGGTCGCCGGGAACGATGACAGCGAGAAAGCTCGGCACGCCGATATCGGTCGTCATATCAAGCAGCAGGAGCCGCATGCCGGCGCGGGCGATGCGGTCGGTGATGATGTCGATGACGGGATCGCCGAAGCCAGCCGGATCGATGCGCGAGCCGCGCAGTTCATCGAAGGGCCGCAGCTGCGTCAGCGCCCATGCGTCACGCTCGACCAGTTCGCACAGGCCGTGAAGTACGGCTTCGGCAGGGCGATTGCCCGATGCCAAGCCGTCGCTGGACTGCTCGAAGCCGGAAGGGCGCGTGCCACGATGGTCGAGGCCAACGAGCGACCACGGCACGAAAACCGGCGTGTTGTTCATGATATCAAGACCTTCGCTCCAGGCGAGCGGTCCTGTATCGATTTCGTCCGGCACGCAGCGCGCGACGGAACCCAGATCGATGAGCGGCGCCCGCTCGGCCTTCATGCCGGCGAGCGTGGCGATCACCAGATCATCCGGCTGCATCTCGGCAACGCGGGTTTCGACCGCTTCCATGGCAGCCGAGGTCATCGCGGCGTCCTCGTCGATGCCTTTGCCCTGGAAGACGGACAGTGTGTAGCTGTTCGGACGGGTCGCGAAGGCGACCGGAATTTCGAGAAGATCGAGCGCCGTCAACAAGCCGACGCGCGTTATTCCAAGCTCGGCAAAGTGCGGCTTGATCGCCGCGAATGTCTGTCCAGGCGTCAGGGAGCGGTCGTGGTAGGCGCTGACGCCCGCCGCGGAAAGACTTAGATCCCCAGCCAGATCCGTGAGTGCTGCCTGAACAGACATTCGCAAAAACCTCAACGGAACTTCAGAGCGTGAACGATGTTCGCGGTCGCGTTGGTGTCGAGCTGAACGGCGTTCTGCTTCAGGACGGCCTGGGCAGCAGCGGAGAGGCGAACGGTGGACTTGATTGCGTTGGTCATGGTTTTCTCCTTTTGGTGGCAGCATTTGCTGCGGACAGGAGAGACTGTGACCGGCCGGCGTTATTCCGGTGTGACTGGAAATTTCGCTAATTAACGGCAAAAATCGTCATGTGTCGCACTTCAGGACAGGCCGGCCATCCTGAGTCCGTCTATCAACTGGCGAGTATCGTCAGGGTTGCGATCCGGCACGAAACGCCAGACATCTTCCGTGCGAAAATCCGGAAAATTCTCGAGGACAACCGAAGCATAATGCGCTGCGGTGGCCTTGTCGCCGTTCTTGGCGTGCGCTGCGGCGAGCAGACGCGAGGTCGCCGGCCGGTCCTTGACGCGGTCGAGCACCTCGATCGCCTTGGCGTAATTCTCCTGGACGAAATGAATGCCGCCCAGGTTCCAGTAGTAGTAATCCGGCGGCAGCGGATTGAGCTTCAGCGCGGCGTGGCTGAGCTCTAGCGCGCGGTCGCTCTGCCCGTCATGCAAAAGCGCATCCGCGTGATCGGCCAGAATATCCGCGTCATTCGGATTGAGCATCTGCGCTTCGGCGAAGAAATCGAGGCTATCGGCAAAGCGGCGGCGATAGAGCGCCACGAAGCCTAGCTCGCGCATGGCTCTTCCGCTGTTCGGATCGCTGTCGCGAGCCTGCCATGCCGAGCGATCGGCCTCTTCCAGAAGTGCGGTGTCCTTCATGCCGCGAACGAGCCATTCCATGCCCAACACGCGAGCCATGCCGGCATGGGCGGAGGAGAAGCGGTCATGTCTCGACAGCGCCGACTTGAACCATTTGCGTGCCTGCCGGAGGTGCTGCAGATCGGTCTTCGAAACCAGCCGCTTGCCCTCGAGATAGAGCCGATAGGCCGAGGGCGAGACATCGTGCATCATATCCGTCAATTCGCGCCGCTCGATCGTATCGGCGAGCGTCATGACAATGCGCCGCGCCAATTGGCCGAAGGACTGGTTGACCTTCTGCATGGCAAGCGGCAAGTCGATCGCCCAAAGCACTTCGGCGGTCGAGGTCTTGGTCAGTCGGCAGGTCGCGTAGATCTCGTCCTCACGGCCGTGGATCGTCACGTAGACGGTGTAATCGAAACGCAATTCCGGCGGCATCGGCTGCAGTTCGCCGCTGGCGAGGCTGCGGTTCAGGATCTCGACGCTGGTATGCGCAGCAATCACCTTGAAGCCGCGCTGCTGGCTGAGACCGATCGTGACGTCCTCGAGCAGCGCGCGGCCGACACGCTGCAAAAGCGGTTCCGACAGCATTGTTTCCGGCGGAAGGATGAGCACGCGCGGCTGGCCGAGCGGATCGGCGGTCGCGGGCCGGACGGGGGCGGCTTCGGCTACGGCAGGGGCGGCCGGCGCGATGATGCCGAACTCCAGCGCGAGCGCCTGCGTTGCCGCATCCGGCTCGGCGCCGTACTCGGCTTTCAATTCGTTGCGGCAGCGGAAATAGGCCTGCCGTGCGGAAGCAAGATCGCCCGCCGTCGCATGCGCCTTCATCAGTGCGCGGCAGGCCGCCTCGTTCGCCGGATCGGTGGCGACCAGCAAGCCGGCCAGCAATACGGTATCGGCGAGCGTCAGCTTGTCGGGCGAATCAAGCAGCGTCATCAGATGCGCATCGCGGCATTCGGCGATGCGACGGCGCTCGATCGTGACCCACTCGTCCGCTTCCATCGTCGGCGCGCGAAAACCTTCGAGCAATTCGCCCGCAAGCAAGGCCCAATCGCTCCGCGCCAGCGGATGCGTTGCATCCCTGAGCAGCAGGACATCGGTGGCCCAGTACTCGGCATTGAGCGTGATATGGGTGTTGGTGGCGGTGATCAGGCGGGGAAGCCCTTCCGGCACGCTGCGATCGATGCGGGCGAGCAGCTGTCGAAGGCTGCCGGCGCGCTGTTTCGACACGTCGGACTGCCAGAGCATGCCCCGCAATGTCTCACGCTCCATCGAGAACTGCGACGACGCAGCCACGAAAGCCAGGAGCGGATAGGCTTTTTCCGGAAGCACGATTTCGCCGTTATTGGCGAAAAGCGCGGGCTTTCCGAGCAAGCGAAGCAGGAGGCTGTGCTTAGCCACTGACACCAAGGGTAACTCGCGTTTGGATGATCCAAGGCAAGTATAGTGAAAAGAAACTGTAACGCAAAAGGAATGCGGCTGCTCGGTTGAGTTTTTCAACCGTTAGACGATGCCGATCACAAACAGGGTTTAGAAAAATCGGGATCCGCGGGAAGAAATCGCAACGATGGTCGATCACCGTGCCAATGCGAGGCACATCAACCGTGATCCAAAAGAAATGGCGCCGGCCTTTCGACCAGCGCCATCACAATCAATCAGGATTTGGCTTAGGCGGCAGCCGAAGCGAAACCAGCCGTCGGAACTTCCGAGATCGTCTTCAGAACCTGGGAAGCGATCTGGTAAGGGCAACCCTGCGAGTTCGGGCGGCGATCTTCCAGATAACCCTTGTAGTCGTTCTTGACGAAGGAGTGCGGAACGCGGATCGAAGCGCCACGATCGGCAACGCCGTAGGAGAACTTGTTCCACGGAGCAGTTTCGTGCTTGCCGGTCAGACGCTTGTCGTTGTCCGGGCCGTAAACGGCGATGTGGGCATCGAGGTTCTTTTCGAACTGCGCCATCAGAGCTTCGAAGTAGGCCTTGCCGCCAACTTCGCGCATGAACTTGGTCGAGAAGTTGCAGTGCATGCCCGAACCGTTCCAGTCGGTGTCGCCGAGCGGCTTGCAGTGATACTCGATGTCGATGCCGTACTTTTCAGTCAGGCGCTGCAGCAGGTAGCGAGCCATCCAGATCTGGTCAGCGGCCTTCTTGGAGCCCTTGCCGAAAATCTGGAATTCCCACTGGCCCTTGGCCACCTCGGCGTTGATGCCTTCGTGGTTGATGCCGGCAGCGAGGCAGAGGTCGAGGTGCTCTTCAACGATTTCGCGCGCAACTGGACCAACATTGCTGGAGCCGACGCCGCAATAATAAGGACCCTGCGGAGCCGGGTAGCCCTGCTCCGGGAAGCCGAGCGGACGGCCGTTTTCGTAGAAGAAGTATTCCTGCTCGAAGCCGAACCATGCATCTTCGTCGTCGAGGATGGTTGCGCGGCTGTTGGAAGCATGCGGGGTAACGCCATCAGGCATCATGACTTCGCACATGACGAGGACGCCGTTGGTACGGGCCGGGTCCGGATAAACGGCGACGGGCTTCAGCACGCAATCGGAGCTGCGGCCTTCAGCCTGCATCGTGGAGGAGCCATCGAAGCCCCAGAGCGGCAGCTGCTCGAGCGTCGGGAATTCTGCAAATTCCTTGACCTGCGTCTTGCCACGAAGGTTCGGTACCGGGGTGTATCCATCGAGCCAGATGTACTCGAGCTTATACTTGGTCATTTGCGAGTCTCTCAAAACAAAGGTGTCAGCAGGTCCCAGGGACGCAGCGGCCGAAGCCGCCTTGCCCGTGGAGGGATGCCAAAGAGTATGCATGTAGCGTGCCAGTTCGCGACGAGAGGCGAAAAGACCACGCGGAAAGGGGCCGATGCAGTGCCGTTCAGGCAGGCGCCCGGCAATCGGTACGGGCCCTGAAGTGCCAGTGGACTCAAGCGTTTACGCCGCCTATCGATCGAACGTCTCGCTGGAAAAAGATGAACGGCAGCGTCGTCAGTTTTTTCCGCACAATACCCAGTTTGCGCATTTATTATGCAGATGCATATTTTATGTATTCAGCAAATTTCTGATATAAAGCTGCTCAAATTGCACTTGCACACGATTCAAACATTTGTTGCACTTTTTTCAATCAAATAGCGCATTCTCTGTGCAGCTGTGTTATTGTTTCCCTTAACGCTTTAGGGCGGACTCAATTTGGAGGCATGACATGGTTACTGGTGTGCATCACGAGTCGGCAACGATCTACGCTTTCCCCACGAAGCGCTTCGCTTCATCGCCGCTTCACCAGAAGGTGGATCTGGAAAAAGATCTGGAACCCTGCGTTTACGACAGCTGCTGGTACCACGAAGACGCCATGAAAGAGGAAGAAGCCTCGGCCCAGCCGCGCTTTACCCCGCGTTTCGTCGACTGACAGCTTTTTGTCGGCGAGGTTTGGTGCGCCCTGTTCGCATCGGCGTGTAACGTGATTGCACGCCGCTCCGCCTTCGCGGGGTTGCGTATATTAAGCGCACGCGTCATGACGGGCCTGCGAGTTCAATTGCGGGCGAATATATGTCGGACAAAGAGGTAGCCATCATCGGCGGCGGACCGGCGGGGCTTATGGCGGCGGAAATCCTGTCTTCAGCCGGGCATAGGGTCACGGTCTACGACGCCATGCCGACCGTCGCCCGAAAATTCCTGCTCGCCGGAAAATCCGGCCTCAACATCACTCATTCCGAAGACTATCTGCGCTTTGCGACGCGCTTCGGCAGCGCGAACGGTCGGTTGCGCGATGCGCTCGACGCCTTTCGCCCTGACGACATCAGGCAATGGGCCGCCAATCTGGAGACCGAGACCTTTGTGGGAACCTCCGGACGTGTCTTTCCCATGGCGATGAAGGCATCACCTCTCTTGCGCGCGTGGATCAGGCGGCTGGACGCGCAGGGGGTGACAATCCGGACGCGGCATCGATGGCAGGGCTTTTCTAACGGCGGCTATCTGTTCGAGACGACCGAAGGCGACCGCGTTGTGCGGCCCGATGCCGCCCTGCTCGCCCTTGGCGGCCAGAGCTGGCCGCGGCTTGGCTCGGACGGTCGCTGGGTCGATTGGTTGCGAAATGAGGCCGTTACGGTTCACGATTTCCAACCAGCCAATTGCGGCTTCGATGTCGACTGGAGCGCCGTGTTTCGCGAGCGCTTCGCCGGCGCTGCGGTCAAATCCGTGGTGGCAACCTCTCCAGCGGGATCGACGCAGGGAGAGTTCGTCGTTACCCAGCACGGCATAGAGGGAAGCCTAGTTTACGCCCATGCCGCGGCATTGCGAGACGCACTGACATCTGGACATCCTGCCGAACTCATCGTCGACCTGATGCCCGGGCGGACGCTGGAGCGAATCGAGCGCGATCTCGCCAGGCAGGACGCCAAGACGAGCCTCGCCAACCGACTGCGCAAAGGCGCCGGCCTTGATGGCGTCAAGGCTAACCTCGTTCGCGAATGCGGCGATGATGCCGACCTGCGCGACCCTGCGCGGCTAGCGCGGCTGATCAAGGCGCTGCCTATATCCGTCGTCGCCCCGCGCCCGATCGCCGAAGCCATTTCGTCGGCGGGCGGCATCGCATGGGATGGGATCGACGAGCATTACATGCTGAAGCAGTGCCCCGGCCTTTTCGTCGCCGGTGAGATGATCGATTGGGAAGCCCCAACGGGCGGCTACCTGCTCACCGCGTGCTTCGCGACCGGTCGTGCGGCCGCGCGCGGCATCGCAGACTGGCTGCGGACCTGATCAACCTGCGCCTCCAGTCACTTCCCCTTCCATTGCATGCTCGCCTTCCGGCCGCTTGATCCGGAACCACGCAAGATATAGCGCAGGCAGGAAGAGCAGCGTCAGCACCGTGCCGACGATGATGCCGCCCATCATGGCATAGGCCATCGGCCCCCAGAACACCTCGCGTGAAATCGGGATCAGCGCAAGGCTCGCCGCCGCCGCCGTCAGCAGGATCGGCCGCATTCGATGCTGCGTCGCCTCTCGCACCGCATCCCATGGATGATGCCCCTCGCGCCTGAGTTCCTCCACCTGCACAACAAGAATTACCGAGTTTCGGATCAGGATGCCGATCAAGGCTAGGATGCCAAGGATCGCCACGAAGCCCATCGGAGCGCCGCTCGACAATAGCGCGATCACAACGCCGATCAGGGCCAAAGGCGCGACCGCGAAGACCAGAAACAGCCGCGAGAAGCTTTGCAACTGGATCATCAGGATGGTCGCCATCGTAAACAGCATCATCGGCACCACGGCGGCGATCGGCGCCTGGCTCTTGGCGCTCTGTTCCACGCTGCCGCCCACCTCGACAGTAAAACCTGTTGGCAGTTGGGCGGTGTAGGCATCGATAGGCTTGGCCAACTGGTCGACAACCGTCGCCGGCTGCTTGTTGTCGATAACGGCGGCCTTGATCGTGACGGTCGGCAGGCGGTCGCGGCGCCAGATCCTCGGCGGCTCGGTCTCGTAGCGGAAATTCGCGATCGCCGCCAAGGGAACAGAGTTGCCGTTGCTGGTGCGTAGCTGCAGGTCGCGCAACGTCTCGATCGACCGCCGCTCGGATGCCTGGGCGCGCGCGAGAACAGTGATCAGATAGATATCGTCGCGCACCTGCGTTACTGACGCGCCGCCGACAATACCATTCAGTGCCGACGCTATATCCTCCGAGGTGACGCCGAGTTGACGCGCCTTGTCCTGGAGAACATCGACCTTGACGACACGCTGCGGCTCGTTCCAGTCGTAAACTACATCGCCGAGCGACCGATTCTGGCTCATGACCGCGCCGAGTTCCAGCGCGCGCTGGCGAACCCCTTCGATATCAGGACCGCTGAGACGATAGGCGACTGGGCGGCCGACCGGCGGACCGATGTCGAGCAGCTTCACATAGGCGTCGGTGCCGACGAAGGTCTTGGTAAGATACTCCTGAAGATCCACGCGCAGCTTGTCGCGTACTTCAAGGCTCTTGGTAATGATCACCACCTGACCAAAAGACGGGCTCGGCGGCTGCACGTCGAAAGAGAGCACAAAGCGTTGCGCGCCCTGCCCCACATAGGTGGACCAGCGCTCGATATCGGGATTGCCTTGCAGCTTCTCCTTCTCGAACTTCGCCATCTGCTGATCGGTTTCGTTGATCGAGGCGTTATTGGGTAGTGAAAAGTCGACAATCAGTTCCAGTCGGTCGGACGACGGAAAGAACTGCTCCTGGACGAAGCGCATGCCGTAGACCGCGCAGGCAAACGCGATGACCGTCGCCGCGATGGTAACCCAGCGGAAGCGCATGCAGACATCGAGGATCTTCGCGAAGCCGTTGGCAAACCATCCGCTCTTCTCCTCGTGCCGCTTCATCGTCTTGGGCAGGATGGTCACCCCAAGCAAGGGCGCGAACACCACCGCCACGATCCACGACACAACCAGCGACACCGCGATGACAACAAAAAGCGAGAAGGTGAACTCGCCGGCCGCGCTGTTGTTGAGCCCGACAGGCATGAAGCTCGAGACGGTGACCAAGGTTCCCGTCAACATCGGAAAGGCCGTATGCGAGTATACGTAGGTCGCAGCCTTGGTGATCGGATCGCCGGCTTCAAGCCGCGCGACCATCATTTCCACGGCAATCATCGCGTCATCGACAAGCAAGCCAAGCGCGATGATCAGTGCGCCAAGCGAGATGCGCTGCAGCGAGATGCCGTCATATTCCATGAAGACGAAGGTGATTGCCAAGGTCAGTGGGATCGCGAAGGCGACCACCAGCCCGGCACGCCAGCCGAGACTGACGAAGCTCACCAAGAGCACGATTATGATCGCTTCCGCCAGCGCTCGCGTGAACCCCGACACCGCCTCTTCGACGATAACAGGCTGGTCGGCGACGAGATGTGGCTCAATGCCGATCGGCAGCGTCGCATGGACCTTGCGCAACTCGGTCTGCAGCGCCTTGCCGAACTCAAGCAGATTGGCGCCCTGCTTCATGCCGATGGCCAGTGCAATCGCCGGCATGCCGTTAACGCGAAAGAGAGCCGTGGGCGGATCCGTATAGCCGCGCGTGATGGTCGCGATGTCGCTCAGCCGGAAGAAGCGGTTGTTGACCTGCAGATTGACGCTGCGCAGACTGTCTTCCGAGGTGAACTGGCCGCTGACACGCAGGCTGACACGCTCGCCTTGTGCCTGCAGCACGCCCGATGGCGTGATCGCGTTCTGCGATTGCAACGTGTTGAGGACATCAGCCTGGCTGATGCCGAGCGCTGCGAGTTGGCGGGTCGAGAATTCGAGGAAGATTACCTCGTCCTGCGCCCCGACGAGATCAACCTTCCCAACATTGGGGACAGTCAGGATACTACGGCGCACGCTCTCAACATAGTCACGCAGCTGGCGCTGCGTGTATCCGTCGGCGGTGAAGGCGTAGATGTTACCGAAAACGTCGCCGAAGCGATCGTTGAAGGTAGGCGCTTGCACGCCCGAGGGAAATTGCCCTTCGATATCGCTGATCATGTTACGAACGTTCACCCAGATCCCAGGCACATCGCGTGCTTTGGTGGAATCTTTCAGATAAACAAACACCGTCGTCTGGCCCGCAATCGTCAGCGAATTGGTATAGTCGAGCGAATCCAATTCCTCGAGCTTGCGCTCGATGCGTTCGGTGACCTGCCTCGTGGTCTCCTCGGCGGAAGCGCCGGGCCACTGCGTGGAGATCGTCATCGTCTTGATGGTGAAGTTCGGATCTTCCTCGCGCCCGAGGTTCATGTAGGAGAAAATCCCGAGCAGTGCGAAGACGATCATGAAGTACCAGATCATCGACCTGTGTTCGAGCGCCCAGTCGGAGAGGTTGAACTTGTTCATGAGCGCGCACCACCCTCGACCTTGATCTTCTGCCCCTCTTTCAAGCTATGAACGCCGGCGATGACGACGCGTGTCCCCGGCTCCAGACCCGAGACGACCTCCGGATGCGCCGACGTCTTGTCACGCAGCTTCACCTCCTGGGATCGAACGGTTTCGGCTTTCTCATCAACAATCCAGACCAGGGTCTTGCCGTCCTGATTGAGGACTGCCGAAGCCGGCACGAAGAGCTTTTTGATATCGCGGGCCTGCCGGATAGCCGTGATTGTTGTTCCTATCCTGAAGGCATCCGGCGGGTTCTGCAGCGCTATCTTAACGCGGCGGGTGCGTGTGGCGGCATCTGCTGTCGGCGCCACCTCGCGCACCACACCTGCCGACGTGATCGATGGATTGATCTGAAGCAGGATGGAATAGGCATCCCCTATCGCGGGGATCAGTTCGCCCTCGGGAATGTCAATGACCGCATCGCGTTCGCCGGGCATGGCGACCGTCAGCACGGATTCGCCAGCCGATACCACCTGCCCGACTTCGACGGAGGTGGCGGTCACGACCCCGTCGAAGGTCGCGAGAAGCTGCGCGTAGGAGAGATCCTCGTTCGACTTGTCGAGCGTGGTCTGTGCCTGCACAACGGCCGACTGCGCGGTCTGGGTCGCCTGAACGCTGCTCTCGAGGCTGGACTTAGTAGCCGTTCCGCCCTGGAAGGTGGCGCGGGCACGTTCTTCGGTGGATCTCGCATTGGCTAGCTGCGCCTGCGCATTGGCTAGCTGCGCCTGTGCCGATCTGACCGCAAGCTCCAGCGAAGTCGGCTCAAGGGAGGCCAGTAGCTCGCCCTTCGTCACGACATCGCCCGTGTTGACGTCGCGTGCCACCATCAGCCCACCGACGCGAAAGCCGAGCGGTGTCTCCGTCTTCGGCGCGACCGTTCCGGCAAAGCTCGGGGTCGGCAAGTCCGATAGCTCGACGATGCTAGACAGGACCGGCCTTATCGGGGGCGCGCTCTCCTTTTCTTCGCTGCATGCGCTGAGCGCTATGATCATGGGGATGACAAGAAGCTTCGGGATAGAAGACCGCCGCATCAGCTCTGCCCTCCTTCGACCGTCACCTTCTGACCCGGTCGCAGCATCTTGCCCCCATCGGTTACGACCATTTCGCCGGCATCGAGCCCGCCCGATATGATCACGCGGCCGGTCTCGTAGGTCGCGACCTTGACCGGCTTCAGGCTGACGGTTTCATCCTTCGGATCGATGATCCAGACCGCCGGTTTGCCGTCAATGGCAAACAATGCGGTCCAGGGCAGGATGATCATCTTCGTCGGCGCCGATTGCGCGAAGCCCGTTACCGGTGCCCCCAGCGTCATCCTCGGTGGCGTCTCTTCGAGCGTGATCTTGACGCGCACGGTGCCGGTGGAGGTGTCGATCGTCGGCGAGATCTCGCTGACCTTCCCGAAGGCAGTGACATTAGGATCGCTGACGAGCGCGATTTCGACCCTCGGCGCATCGGGTTTTGACTGCAGCAGCGTCTCGTAGATGTAAAACACCGCGTCGCGCGGCCCGTCCTGCGCCAGGGTGAACGCCGTCTGCGCAGCCTGCATCACTTGGCCGACTTCGACATTGCGGGCGGTGATAATGCCATCGGCATCCGTCTTCAGCTCTGTATAGCCAAGCGCATCCTTGGTCGTGCCGAGCTGCGCCTTGGCGTTGTCGAGCGAACCTTTCGACGTATCGAGGGCGGTTGCTGCCTGATCGTAGGATTCCTTAGAGATCGAACCGCTGGCAAGCAGCGTCTTGCGCCGCTCGAACTCCGAGGTCGCCTGCTCGACATCGGCCTGCGCTGCAACGAGCGCGGCCTGCGCGGCCTCAACATCGGCCTTTTGCTGCTGCGGATCGACCCGCGCGATCACCTGCCCGGCGGTCACGTGCGCGCCGACATCGGCGGTCCACTCGGTGACCTTGCCGCTGACGCGAAACGAGAGATTGGATTCAATATGGGCGGCGATCGCGCCGGTGAGCTTGATGCTGTAGCGGAAATCCTGAAACGCGACCGGCTCCGCATGCACTGGAATGGTCAGTTCGGCGGGCTCGCCGCCTCCTCTTTGGCAGGAGGTGAACGAGAGGCATAGAAGAAGCAGGCTGAACGTCTTGATGTGCATCTTAGGAGTTCCCCCGAATTCCAAAACTGACGCAAGCTGAGTAGGCCTTATTGGCGCTGAGGACCTGTCGGCGGATGGCCTAAGGCTACAGCAATGAATTCACTCCTAAAAAGTCTTATAATCGCTGCGAACGCACCGGGATCGACATCACACCGTCATTGCTTCACCAGAACACGACCTGTGACATCATCAGGAAGCGACTTGCACATGAAGCATGCTGACTGTAGCGCACTTCCGCAAAGATGCAATTTCCGCGGAAGGCCCGCGACGAAAGATCGCTCAAGCGTGCAAAAGGCGCACGCGTTCACTTACGTGGCTGGAAGGTGTGTTCCACGCCCGGAAAGCGGCCGGCGCGGACGTCTTCGGCATAGGTCTCCACCGCCTGCGACACGAGCGGACCGAGCTCGGCAAAGCGCTTGACAAAGCGCGGCTTGAAATCGCTGAACAAGCCCAGCATATCATCCGACACCAGCACCTGGCCATCGCAGGCGACAGACGCGCCGATGCCGATGGTGGGAATGGAAAGAGATGCCGTGATCTCGCGCGCCAGCGGTTCGACTGTTCCCTCTATGACGACGGCAAAGGCGCCCGCATCGGCCACCGCCGCCGCATCGCGGCGGATCTTCGTCACCTCCTGCTCCGAGTGCCCCAGCGACCGGAAGCCGCCAGCCGTGTTGACCAGCTGGGGCATCAACCCGATATGAGCGAAGACGGGCACGCCGCGCGATGTCATGAAGGCGACTGTCTCGGCCATCTCCTCGCCACCCTCGAGTTTGACCCCGTCGCAGCCTGTTTCCTGCAGGATGCGGACGGCATTGCGGTAGGCTTGCTCCTTGGATTCCTGGTAGCTGCCGAACGGCAAATCGACGATGACGCACGCGTGCGACGTGCCGCGCATGACCGCGCGGCCGTGAGCGATCATCATGTCGAGCGTGACGCCGACCGTCGTCTCCATACCATAAAGCACCATGCCCAGGGAATCGCCGACCAAAAGCAGATCGCAATGCGGATCCAGAAGGCGCGCAATCGGCGTTGTGTAGGCGGTGAGGCAAACGACGCGATCTCCTCCCTTCATCGAGCGGATCGAGGCCGTGGTCAGTCGCTTTTGCTTGCCCTGCGCGCTCATCAGGCGGTCCTCGACTGCGCTGTCAGGCCAATGACGCGATTATCGAGCAGCCGCGTGCTGCCGATGCGCACGAAAAGTGCCACGAGTGCCGGCGCCGATTGCAGCGAGGTCAGCGGTTCGAGTGTTTCGGGATGCCTGACGGCGACGACCTCAGCGCTTGCGAGCGGTTCGGATGCGACAAAGCGGTTCAAAGCGGCTTCCAATTGCGCGGGGTCATTACAGCCTCCGGCGTAGAGCCGGGCCGCTTCGTCGAGCGTCCGCGGCACGATGACGGCAGCGGCGCGCTCCGTCTCGCTCAGGTAGACATTTCGGGAGGAGCAGGCCAGGCCATCGGCCTCGCGCACGGTCGGCACTGCGACCACATTGACGGGTTGCGCGAGATCCTCGACCATCCGCTTGATCACCACGACCTGCTGGTAATCCTTCTCGCCGAAATAGGCGGCATGCGGCTGGACAATATTGAAGAGCTTGGTGACGACAGTCGCGACACCGGCAAAATGACCTGGGCGAACCTCGCCCTCCAACTGCCGGCCAATCTCCGGCACATCGACAACCGTCAGCATCGGGTGCGGATACATGTCCGTCACCTCGGGCGCAAACAGAAAGTCGACGCCGGCATTCTTTAGAAGCGCAGAATCCCGCTCGAGATCGCGCGGATAACGCGCAAGATCCTCGTTGGCGCCGAACTGCAGCGGATTGACGAAAATCGACACCACGGTCAAGTCGTTTTCAGCCTTGGCGCGCGAGACGAGTTCCATGTGACCGACATGCAGAAAGCCCATGGTCGGCACCAGACCGATCTTTTTGCCCTCACGTCGATCGATCCTCAGGCACGCCCTAAGATCCGCTATCGATTTGATAATACGCACGAAACCGTCCTCCGAAGCTCTCCACCAGCAGAGCTAGTGCAAGAAGGTGGCGGATAGAACTCGATTTGACTGACAGCGTCAACGCAAGCGCCGGCATTATATCGATTAAGTATTCCTTCGGCATCCGATTTTCCTATGGATCTGATTTCCGAGCGGAAAACGATGTGGCAAGCAGGTAAGTCCAATCAAACTGTGGACAGACGGTGGATGCCTTCAGCCAATCCGGGCGTTCACGCAAACTATGTATTCTTTTGTCCAAACTCTGCCCCAGTGATGGTAGAAGAACGGCATCGATAGACGAATGCCCTTCACGGGTGTCACGACGATGTCCGACAGCAGCGGAGGGACAGTGACCAATCCATACGAGATTCTCGGTGTCCGCAGGGACGCGAGCGATGACCAGATCAAATCTGCCTACCGTAGGCGCGCGAAGTCGACGCATCCGGATTCCGGTGGCGATCCCAACGCATTCGGGCGGGTGCAAAAGGCCTATGAACTGCTGCTGGATCCCGTTCGCCGCAAGGTGTTCGACGATACCGGCTATGACGTCGAACTCGCCGATCCCGTCGATCTGCAGGCGCTGATCGTCATCGAGAAACTCGTCAATGAGTTGACGCTGGATGAGCGCGAGCCCGGCACCTTCGATCCGCTCGCGCGCATGCGCGACGATCTCTCAGAGGACATGCGCAAGGCGCGCTTTTCAAAGCGCGAACTCGAGCGCCACGCCGCGCGTATCGAGCATCATCTGGAACGCCTAGAAAAGCGACCTTCGACCGACATTCTCGGCTCGATGCTACGCGCCCGCGTCAAGGCCATCGCCTCTGCGATCAGCGAGACGGAGGCCAAGATCAAGGCCAGCGAACGCGCCTGCGAGATGCTTTACGACTATGCGTATGAAGTCGACGTCAGCGAAAATGAAGAGGGCCTCCTCACAGAAGAGGAAGCCGCTCCAACAATTGCCGCGCCGCGTCGCGAAGATCGACCGCTTTGGGTCGTGCCTGCCGCAGCTCAGGAGGGCTGAAGCAGGACGTTAACGACATGGATATCAGGCAGCGCGCTGTTCGGTGCCCTGGATTGCCGCAAGCTTCCAGTCAGTGCCGGATTTGCGCACGAAGGTCCAGACCTCGGTGCTCTCAGTCGGCGAGCGCGTGTCGCCGCTGACCACCCGACCCCCATCACGCTCGACGACAGCATCGATGGACTGATAGCGCATGGCAAGCGTTGCGTAATCGGAACCGTCTTCACGCCAGGCTTCGGCGACATCGCCCTGCAGCAGCTTGACGTCGCTGACCTGGTTGCGAACGCCGTTGGAAGCGTTTTCGCCCAGTTCCTCGGCGAGATAGGACATGGCTTCCGGCGTGGTCAGCTTGCGCAGCGTGCCGTAGTCCTCGGCACCGTAGGCCGTCTGAACCTCGGTCAGGAGCCGTTCGAACCGGTCAAGGTCGTCAGGCTTAATCCCGATTTCGTCGCTCGGCTGATCGTTGCGCGGCGGTTGCGGAGCGGCATTCGAGCCGCCGAGGCCAAAGCCGGCTGCACCGGAGCCGATGCTCGGAATGCGGAAAGACGAGTTGCCGTTCGATGCCATCGGGCTGACGCCGCTCGAACGCGCCGAGCCATAGGCCGGCTGCTGACCGCGATTGGCGAAGAAACGGACGGCGAGCATGACGGCGCCGGCGATCAGAGCGAACTGCAAGAGCATGCCGAGGAAGCCAAAGCCGCCGCCGAACCCGTGACCAAGCAGCATGCCGAGCAAGCCGCCAGCAACCAGGCCGCCGATCATCGACCGGCCGAAGCCGCCAAACAGGCCACCACGCTGCTGAGCACCACCGAAGGCCGGCTGCGTCGCGGCGCCAGGCGCGTTGGTTTCAGGGCGCTGGCTCATCGAACGATCCATCGGAGCGGCAGGGGCCGGCGCGGTGCGGGTGACAGGCGGCGCCTGGAACGTGCGTGTACCGCGGCTACCGAAACCGGAGCTTCCTGCCCGCCGCGCATCCGCATCGCCGATGGACGCAAATACGGTAACGCCTGTCAGGGCGGCGATCGCCGCAACCTTGGCAAAACGTGAAACGGCACGAGGCATCTAAAGTCTCCCATATGGCAACAGTTGAGTTTCGCCTTCTTATATAGGTTTCTTTTTCTGCGTTTTAAGCTTTGCGTTGAATCTGGTTCAATTGTTCGTGTATCTGCCTATTGGCAAACGTCGACCCAGGTCGCCTTGGTCAACTCCGCCAGGCGATCCGTGGCGATCCGGACAGCCGAATTCGTCGATCCCGCGGCAGGCACCACCTCTTCAAATTGCTTGAGGGAAACGTCGCAATAAATGCGCAGCGGCGACGGAAGCCCGAACGGACAAACCCCGCCAACAGGGTGACTGGTCGCCGCGACGACCTCTTCGGCATTCAGCAGCCGCGCCTTGGTGCCGAACGTATCCTTGAACTTGCGATTGTCCAGCCGCGCCAGACCGCCCGCGACGACCAGGATCGGCGCGTCATCGAGACGCAGGCAGATCGTCTTGGCGATCTGCGCCGGATCGACCCCATGCGCCTCGGCCGCCTGCGCGACGGTCGCAGAACTCATTTCGGTTTCGACGATCTCGATATCGGGAGCGGATGCGCTGAGAAATGCACGGACGGTCTCTAGGCTCATGGGCAACAATCATCCTTGGTGGGAACACTGGAAAGCGTGTCACGCCAGCTCAGTCTGCGGCTGGCTTTGCGTGCTGGTCTCAATCAGCCGGACATCGTTCTCAAGACAGAACTGCCGCACGGATGGAACCGGGCAACGATCGGTAATAAAGGTGTGCACCTGGGAGAGCTGGGCGATCCTGACCGGCGCCGTGCGCTCAAACTTGGTGGAATCGGCGACCAGGATGACATGGCGGGCATTTGCGATGATCGCCTGTGCCACCTTCACCTCGCGGAAATCGTAATCGAGAAGCGCACCATCCTCATCGAGCGCGGAGGCGCCGATCACGGCGTAATCAACCTTGAACTGCCGGATGAAATCGACCGCCGCCTCGCCGACGATGCCGCCATCGGCGCTGCGCACCACGCCACCGGCAATCACAACCTCGATGGCCGGCAGCAACCTCAGCCGGTTGGCGACGTTGATGTTGTTGGTGATCACCATGAGCTCGTGATGATTGATGAGGGCTTCACCGACGGCCTCGGTTGTCGTGCCGATATTGATGAACAACGACGCGTTGTTGGGAATGAGGCTGGCGGCAGCCAGGCCGATGGCCTGCTTTTCGCTCGAGGCGATCTGACGTCGCGCTTCGTATTTGACGTTCTCCGTACCGCTCGGGAAGACCGCGCCACCATGCACTCGGGTCAAAATCTGGGCATCGCAGATGTCGTTGAGATCCTTGCGAATGGTTTGCGGCGTCACGGAGAAATGTGCTGCCAGATCCTCGACGAATATCCGGCCTTTCGACTTGGCCATATCGACGATTTCGGTTTGACGGTCGCTAAGGAACATAGTGCGAGTGCTTTCGCTTCAGTTTCGTTTTCTGCCCGAATACCCATAACAGAGCACAAGCCAGCGCGCAAAATGACGATGATGAGTTTCGTTCATAACAAAATTCGCGGCTTGGGTCACTTTAGTGTGTATCGACGCGCCGATGGTGCCGCGCTAGGGAAGCCCCGCGTCCCAGCCCTGCGGCGGACCACGCAATGCCTCCCAAGGCTCTTCCGCGATCGGCAGCTTGTCCGAGGACAAAGCATGGCCGATCGCGGTCGAAATCCCCCCTTAAAACCACCCATAGACCGGCCGGAGAAGAGCATTCGGCCTGCGATAGTCGTCGCATTCGCGCGCGCGACATATACTAGGCGTCACATCATTAAACTCTTGTAATAAATGACGAAAACGTAACAATTACCTAATCTATATTTAATTTGAAAATACATCCTGGTCGGCAGATATGTATCTCACGCGTCTACTACTGGTGAAAGCCATCACGCGATCGAGCAACACATATAAAGGACAGACATCATGTCAAACATCCTCAATCGCCGCCGGTCAGCAGCCCTTCTCGGTGCGGCAATCATCGTTGGCGCGGCCTCGCTTCCTTATGCGTTCGAAACGTCACCGGCCGTAGCGTCGCCGGCGTCGGTCGCCACCTCCCCCAACGGCAGCGGTTCTTTTGCCGATGTCGTCGATGCCGACAAGCCGGCCGTGGTGACCATCGTGACGACGATGAAGGCATCGGGCGCCGATGACAGCACCGACAATTCCGAGATGCAGCAGCAGTTCAAGCAGTTCTTCGAGCAGCAGGGGATTCCAGTGCCGCATCAGGCACCGCAATCGGGTGAGCATGCGCAGGCCCTCGGCTCCGGCTTCATCGTCAGCCCGGACGGCTACATCGTCACCAACAACCACGTCATCGCCAACGCCACCGATATCAAGGTAACGCTCGACGACGGCACGGAACTGCCCGGCAAGCTGATCGGCGCCGACGCTAAGGCCGATTTGGCCGTGGTCAAGATCGAGGCCCCGAAGGCCCTGCCGACCATCGCCTGGGGCGATTCCGGCAAGCTGAAGCTCGGCGACCAGATTCTGGCGATCGGCAACCCCTTCGGCATCGGCACGACCGTGACGGCCGGCATCGTCTCGGCACGCGGCCGCGATCTGCACAGCGGCCCATATGACGACTTCATCCAGATCGATGCGCCGATCAACCACGGCAATTCGGGCGGTCCGCTCGTTGATCGCGACGGTCATGTCGTCGGCATCAACACCGCCATCTATTCGCCGAACGGCGGCAGCGTCGGTGTCGGCTTCGCGATCCCATCGGATGAAGCCAAGACGATCGTCGCCAAGCTGCAGAAGAACGGCTCCATCGAGCACGGCTATCTCGGCGTTCAGATCCAGGGCGTCACACAGGATGTCGCCGATGCGATCGGTCTTGCCAAGCCGCAAGGCGCGCTCGTCGCCGACGTCTCGGAAGGCTCACCCGCTGCCAAGGCTGGTCTCAAGGCTGGCGACGTCGTCACGAACGTCGGAAGCGACAGCGTGACATCGCCGAAGGATCTCTCGCGCCTGGTGGCAGATCTGTCGCCTGGCGACAAACAGACCGTCACGGTCTGGCGCGGCGGCAAGAGCGTCGACTTGAAGGTCTCGATCGGCGGTGGCGATGACGGACAGCAGCTCGCAAGCGCAGGCGGCACCGAAAAGCATGCTCAGAGCGGGCCGAGGATCGGCGTTGCACTTGCCGACCTCACCCCCGATATCCGCGCACAGCTTGGCCTGTCGCAGAAAATCGAGGGCGCGGTCATCGCCAACGTGTCGCCGGACAAGCCCGCCGCGAAGGCCGGCCTACAGACCGGAGACATCATCCTGTCGGTGAACGATAAGACCGTTCACGACGCGAGTGAAGCTAAGAACGCGGTGGCGGATGCAGCAAAGACCGAGAAGAAGTCCGTGCTGCTCCTCGTACAGCGAGGCGGCAACAAGACCTTCGTGGCTGTTCCCTTCGCTGCGGCCTAGCGTTCGGGAGGACCGGCGTCACCACACGCCGGTCCTTTTATTAATTTGAGACAGGACTATGCCGATCATCATAAGCCAGGCGGCTTTCCGCCTGGCTTATTGCACGCCGAAGACGCCGACGAAGTTCTTCATGCGCTCAGCCGCCAACTCCGGCCGATCGAGCACATTTGCCTTGTCGGCTAGGCGGAAGATATCCGCATAGTGATTGATGCCGCGCGCCGATTGCATGCCGGCGGGCAGGCTGAAATGGCGTTGGTGGCCGTTCAGCCACGCCAGGAAGACCACGCCTGCCTTGTAGTATTGCGTGGGCGCCTCGAAGATCTTGCGCGACAGCGGCACCGTTGGCTCGATCACGGAGCGGAAGGTCGTGGTATCACCCGCCGCCAGCGACGCGAGCGCCTTGGAGGCAGACGGCGCCACGGCGTCGAAAATACCGAGAAGCGCGTGGCTGTAGCGTTTGCCATCACCCTCGATCAATTCAGCGTAATTGAAGTCGTCACCGGTGAAGCACATTACCGCCTCTGGAAGACGGTCGCGAAGCTGCACTTCCTTGGCGTTGTCGAGCAACGAGATCTTGATACCTTCGACCTTGCTCCGGTTTTCATTGATGATATCAAGCGCGCATTTGAGTGCTGGCTCGAAATCAACGCTTCCCCAATAGCCGGCAAGGTTCGGATCGAACATGTCACCCAGCCAGTGCAGGACAACCTTGTCCTTCGCCTGCGAGAGAATGCGGCTGTAGACCTTGATGTAATCGTCAGGTGATTTGGCGACGCGGGCAAGCGCGCGGCTCGCCATCATGATGGCGCGACCACCGTGTTTTTCCACGAACTCGATCTGCGTTTCGTAGGCCTTGATGACGTCATCCAGCGAGCGCGCATCGGCGGCCGCTAGATGGTCTGTGCCAGCGCCGCAGGCAAGATCGGCACCATCGACATGGCGCGCCTCTTCCAGCGACCGGCGAATGAGCTCCTGCGCACCTGCCCAATCAAGCCCCATCCCGCGCTGCGAGGTGTCCATGGCTTCGGCGATCTTGAAGCCTAGGCTCCAGAGATGGCGCCTGAAACCGATCGTCGTATCCCAGTCGATCGCCGGCTTGCCCCAGGGATCGAAATCCCGGCGCGGATCGGAGACGACGTGGGCCGCAGCATAGGCAATCCGATTGAATACCGGTGGCTTCGACGGCCGCTCGATCGGGGTTCCGACGAGGCGATATTCGCGAACAGCACCATCGGCGTCAGGCAGATTCAAGGTCAAGCTCATGGGGTCCTCCTCAAGACGTGGACAATGCAATAATTTGGATCGTTCCAAATTGCAAGCCTGTTTTATCCCATGGGAAGCACGCGCCACCTGTCGCTTCCAGCACGCCAGCAAGTGACGAAATCAGTTGTTTTCCGCCATTTTGCATCGCAACAGATACTTTCCCGTGAATTCCACCGGGAGCATCGGCGTCGACCAATTAACTCCGCTTGACAAAGTTGGAACGTTCCAATTATTAACAGGAAAAAAAGGCGCTGGCTGAGGGAGGACATTCATGGGCAAGGGACGGGTCACCGTCATCGACATCGCGAAGGCTGCCGGCGTTTCCAAGTCGACCGTCTCGTTGGTGCTGCAAGCCTCGCCCCTGGTGAATGAGAGCACCCGTACGAAGGTCAACGCCGTCATGCGGGAGCTGGGCTATGTTTATAATCGCGGCGCGGCGAACCTTCGCCAGGCGAATGCGCGATCGAAGATCATCGGCATCGTCGTCAACGACCTCACCAATAGCTTCTTCGCCGAACTTGCCGTGGGCGTCGACACGGTCGTGCAGTCGGCCGGCTTCGTGCAATTCCTGTCAAACACCAGCGAGAGCATCGATCGCCAGCGCGAAGTCATAGCCTCGATGCGCGAGCATGGCGTCTCGGGCCTGATCATCTCGCCGGCGCGCGGCACCGAAGCGCTCGACTTGAAGCCGCTTGTCATGGCCGGCATTCCGGTCGTGCTCGTCGTTCGCAACATCCCCGGCGCCAAGGTGTCGTCGCTCGTCTCTGACAATCATGCCGGCACCTTTGCCGCCGTCGAGCATCTGGCAGCGCTCGGCCACAGCCGCATTGCATTCGTCGGGGGCTTTCCGGACACCGCCGTCTTCGACGAGCGCCTGGGTGGCTATCGCGACGCCATGTCGAAAACCGGCACCGGCTTCCAAGAGGAGCTTGTCGTCTCGTCCGCGCCATCGCGCGCTGGCGGCGTCGATGCGCTTGCACGCGCTATGGCCATGCCAGATCCGCCAACGGCCGCCGTCTGTTTTAATGATGCGGTTGCCTTCGGCGTCTGCGACGGGCTGAGAGCGCGCCGCATCGAGCCCGGCAAGAACTTCGCCGTCGTCGGCTTCGACGACGTGATCGAGGCAAAGACCACGGTGCCGGCACTGACCACCATCTCGGTCGATCCGCAGGGGATCGGCCAACGCGCCGCACAGATGCTGCTGAAGCAGATCAACGCTGGAAAGCCAGAAGCGGAATCAGCCGTGAGCTCGGTGCGCCTGATCGTGCGCGAAAGCTGCGGCGCGGCGATGAACAAGCCTGGGAGGAAAATGGCATGACGGTTCGTTGGGGTCTCATCGGCGCGAGTACGATTGCGCGCGAATGGGTGATTGGAGCAATTCGCGCCACTGGCGGCGAGGTCGTCTCCATCATGAGCACCAGCCCGGAGCGCGCCCGCTCCTATGCCGCCGAGAATAATATCGGCAAGCACGTCTCCGATCTCGATGCTCTCCTCTCCGACCCCGAGATCGATGCTGTCTATATTTCGACCACCAACGAGCTGCACAGCGCCCAGGCAACTGCCGCCGCGCGCGCGGGAAAGCATATTCTCTGCGAAAAGCCACTGGCGCTTTCTCTCGAGGATGCTCATGCGATGACCAAGGCTGCAGATGAAGCGGGCGTCGTTCTCGCCACGAACCACCACCTGCGCAATGCCTCGACCCATACTGCGATGCGTGACGCAATCGCGGCCGGCCAGATCGGAAAGCCGCTCTCGGCACGCGTGTTCCACGCTGTTTACCTGCCGCCGCATCTGCAGGGCTGGCGGCTCGACAAGCCGCAGGCCGGCGGCGGGGTCATTCTCGACATCACCGTCCATGACACGGACACGCTGCGCTACGTGCTCGGACGAAACCCCGTCGAGGTGATCGCATTTTCGCAGGCCGGCGGCATGGGCAAAGAAGGTCTAGAGGACGCCGTCATGGGCGTCATGCGCTTCGAGGACGATATCATCGCCCAGTTCCACGACGGCTTCACCACGAAATACGCCGAGACCGGTTTGGAGGTGCACGGCACAGAGGGCTCGCTGATCGGCCGCAATGTCATGACCCAGCGGCCAGATGGCACCGTCACCTTGCGGACCGCAGACGGCGAGCGGTCTCTGTCAGTCACCGGCGGCAATCTATACGAGACCGCGCTCACCGCATTTCACGCCGCCGTCGCCGGCAATGGAAAGCCGTCAGCAACGGCCAAGGATGGCATATGGTCGCTGGCGACGGGTCTCGCGGTTGCGCAAGCCGCGCGCACGGGTGCTGCGGTGCCGGTCAAGACAGGACTTTGAGAGAGATGAACAAGCACGTCACCCCATCGCAAGCTGCTGACCTGATCCCCGACGGCGCCGTTGTTTCGGTCTCCTCGTCCAGCGGCCTGGGCTGCCCCGACCTGATGCTTAAAGCGATCGGCGAGCGCTTCGAAGCAACAGGCCATCCGCGCGACATCACCACGCTGCACCCGATCGCCGCCGGCGACATGAGCGGGATCAAAGGCATCGACCACATCGCGCGCAAGGGTCTCCTGAAGCGGATCATCGGTGGCTCCTACCCCTCCGGCCCGTCGACCGCCGAACCACCGCTGATCTGGCAAATGATTACCGGCAACGAGATCCCGGCCTATAACATCCCCTCCGGCGTGATGTTCGACATGCACCGCGAGGCGGCCGCCAAGCGACCCGGCGTTCTGACGAAAGTGGGGATGGACACATTCGTGGACCCGAAGCGTCAGGGCTGCGCGATGAACGCCGCCGCTCAGGAAACACCCGTGGTCAAGCGCGTCTCTTTCGAGGGAGACGACTGGCTGTATTTTCCGGCCATCACGCCCGATGTCACGATCATCAGAGCAACGACGGCTGACGAGCACGGCAACCTGACCTATGAGCACGAGGGCGCCTATCTCGGCGGGCTAGACCAAGCCCTCGCCGCGCGCAACAATGGTGGCATCGTCATCGCGCAGGTGAAGCGCATCACCAAGCAGGGCTCGCTGAAGCCACATGACGTGCGCGTGCCGGGTATGCTCGTGGACTACATCATTGTCGACCCAGAGCAGAAGCAGACGACACAGACGCTCTACGATCCTGCGATTTCAGGCGAAATCTTCCGCCCGCTCGATACGTTCCGCGTGCCCGAATTCAACATCCAGAAGGTAATTGCGCGTCGCGTCGCGCAGGAGCTTCAGGCCAACAGCTGCGTCAATCTCGGCTTTGGCATCTCGGCGAATGTGCCCCGCATCCTGATGGAAGAGGGCCAGCACGGGTCGGTCACCTGGGTGATCGAGCAAGGTGCGGTCGGGGGCGTTCCGCTGCTCGACTTCGCCTTTGGCTGCGCCTCGAACGCCGATGCCTACATGACATCGCCCTACCAGTTCACCTATTTCCAGGGTGGCGGTTTCGACGCGTCGCTGTTGTCCTTCCTGGAGATCGGCCGGGATGGCTCGGTCAACGTCTCCAAGCTCTCCTTCCGTCCGCATGTGACGGCCGGAGCCGGCGGCTTCGTCGATATCACCGCACGTGCCCGCAAGATTGTCTTCTCCGGCATGTTCAATGCAGGCGCCAAGCTCAGCATCGCCGATGGCAAGCTTGTCATCGAGAAGGAAGGCAAGCTGAAGAAGCTGGTCAACGAGGTCGAACACGTGACCTTCTCCGGCCGCCGGGCGATCGAGCAGGGCCAGGACATCACCTATGTGACCGAGCGCTGCGTAATGAAGCTCACCGCCGACGGGATCGTCCTCACCGAAATCGCACCCGGCATCGACCTGCAGACGCATATTCTGGAACAATCGGAGTTCCCCCTCTTGGTCGCCAAGGAACTCAAGGTGATGGACGCCGGGCTCTTTGCCGAAGGGCCGATCGGATTGTCGCTGCCGGTAAAAAGTGCCCGCGTTCTGGAGGGCACCTTCCATGACTAGCGGAACCGTGCGCATCGACATCGACCGCTCTCTCGCTATCATGACCGTATCACGGCCCGAGAAGCTGAATGCGCTCGACCTCGACATGCTGAAGGCTCTGTCGGAAGCCGCCGACGCGGTGGAAGCCAATCCGGATGTGCATGTCGCCATCCTCACCGGCGAAGGCAAGGCCTTCTCGGCGGGCGGCGATATCAAGGCCTGGGGGCACATGGCGCCGCAGGAGTTCGGGCACGCCTGGGTGCGCTACGGCCATCGTGTCTTCGAGCGTCTCGCCACGCTTCGCGTACCCCTGATCGCCGCGCTGAACGGCCACGCGCTCGGCGGCGGGCTCGAGTTGGCAGGCCTTGCCGACATCAGGATCGCCGAAGAGCAGATCAAGATCGGCCTTCCGGAAACGGGCCTTGGAATGATCCCCGGCTGGTCGGGCACGCAGCGTCTCGTCAAGCGGTTCGGCGCGCAGATAGTGCGCAGGATGGCGCTGGGCGGCGAGATCTTCACGGCCGAGGAAGCCCGCCAGTCCGGCATGGTCGACATGGTCGTGGCCACCGGCACCGCTGTCGACGCGGCACGTGACTACGCACGCCGCGTCGCGACACGCGGACCGGCGGCACTCGAGATCACAAAGCTTATGATCGCATCGGCAAATGGCGAGGACAACGGTACGGCGGTTGAAGCGCTCGGCTCGATTCTGGTCGCCAAAACCGGCGACCTCAAGGAAGGCGTGACCGCGTTCAGCGAGAAGCGCCCGGCACAGTTCAAGGGAGAATGGTAATGACGGTTCTGGTCACCCCAAAGGCGCTCGCCAATCAGACGGTTCGTGACTTCAAGATGCTGATTGACGGCAAATGGATCGCCGGCAATGCCGCACCGATCGAGCGTGTCGCGCCGAGCCACGGCGTCGTCGTCAGCCGCTTTCAGACTGGTTCCAAGGCGGACGCCGAGCGCGCGATTGCAGCCGCGCGCAAGGCGTTCGACACCGGCCCTTGGCCGCGCATGACGGCATCGGAGCGCTCCGCGATCCTGCTCAAGGCCGCCGATCTCATCGCCGCCAGGGCCGATGAGCTTGCCTATCTCGATGCGATCGAGGCCGGCAAGCCGATCTCTCAGGTCAAGAGCGAGATCGCAGGATCGGTCGATATCTGGCGCTATGCCGCCGCCCTTGCCCGCGACCTGCATGGCGAAAGCTACAACACGCTCGGCGACGGCACACTCGGTGTCGTGCTGCGCGAGGCGATCGGTGTCGTCTCGATCATCACGCCGTGGAATTTCCCGTTCCTGATCGTCGGCCAGAAACTGCCCTTCGCGCTTGCGGCAGGCTGCACTTGCGTGGTCAAGCCGTCGGAACTGACCTCGGGCTCGACGATCGTGCTCGGCGAAATCCTGCAGGAAGCCGGCGTCCCCGATGGCGTCGTCAACATCGTGACCGGCACGGGCGCCGAAGTTGGCGCGATCATGACTGCACACCCCGACGTCGATATGGTTTCTTTCACGGGTTCGACCGGCGTTGGTAAGCTGACGATGACCAATGCGGCGCAAACGCTCAAGAAGGTCTCGCTGGAACTCGGCGGCAAGAACCCGCAGATCGTGTTCCCCGATGCCGACCTAGACGCCTTCATCGACGCGGCCGTGTTCGGCGCCTATTTCAACGCCGGCGAATGCTGCAATGCAGGCTCGCGGCTGATCCTGCACAAATCCATCGCGAGCGACGTGGTCGCGCGCGTGGCGGCGCTTGCCAAGCTTGTAAAGGTCGGCGACCCCCTGGATCCGACCACGCAAGTTGGCGCGATCATCACGCCGCAGCACTTCGACAAGATCGCCGGCTACGTCGCGGCGGCAAAAAGCGCCGGCGCCGAAGTCGCCCATGGCGGCGGGGCGCTGGACCTGGGCATGGGCCAGTTCATGGCACCGACCATTCTCTCTCAGGTCACGCCGGGGATGACGGTCGCGCGCGAGGAGGTGTTCGGGCCCGTCCTCTCTGTCCTCACCTTCGAGACCACCGAGGAGGCGATCGAGATCGCCAATTCCATCGATTACGGCCTCTCGGCCGGCGTCTGGAGCAAGGATTTCGATACATGCCTGACAATCGGGCGTAGAGTACGTGCGGGAACCGTCTGGATGAACACATTCATGGACGGCGCATCGGAGCTGCCGTTCGGGGGATACAAGCAGTCCGGCCTCGGGCGCGAACTCGGCCGCCATGCGGTGGAGGATTACACCGAGACGAAGACGCTCAACATGCATATCGGCAGCCGCACAAACTGGTGGATGCCCAGGAACTGACAGCCGGCGGGGAGCCGGTCTGCAGAAACCACGCTCGAGGAGGGCGGGGGATACGGAACGAGAATGGGTCTCGTTTCGCGAACTTGAAAACGGGAGGTTTTCAAATGCGCAGATTTCTAACGGCGACCGCCGTGGTCGCATTGGCAGTTGGTGCCGTGGGTGGTTTGGCCCGCGCTGCCGATGTCAAGGAAGTGCAGATGCTGCATTGGTGGACGTCGGGTGGCGAAGCCGCCGCGCTCAACGTGCTGAAGGGCGATCTGGCGAAGGAAGGCTACGCTTGGAAAGACGTGCCCGTCGCCGGTGGTGGCGGTGACGCCGCGATGACCGCGCTGAAGGCGATGGTTGCGGCAGGCACCTACCCGACCGCTTCGCAGATGCTCGGCTACACCGTTCTCGACTACGCGCAAGCAGGTGTGATGGGCGATCTCACCGAAACCGCGAAGAAGGAAGGCTGGGACAAGTCTGTTCCGGCAGCGCTGCAGAAGTTCTCCGTCTATGACGGCAAGTGGGTCGCAGCTCCCGTCAACGTTCACTCCGTCAACTGGCTCTGGATCAACAAGGCCGTGATGGACAAGATCGGCGGCACGCAGCCTAAGACCTTCGAAGACCTCGTTGCCCTGCTCGACAAGGCCAAGGCCGCCGGCGTCACGCCGCTCGCCCTCGGCGGTCAGAACTGGCAGGAAGCCACTATGTTCGACAGCGTCGTGCTCTCGACCGGCGGACCGGAGTTCTACAAGAAGGCCTTCAACGAACTCGACGAGGAGTCGCTGAAGTCCGACACGATGAAGAAGTCGTTCGACAACCTGGCCACGCTGATCAAGTATGTCGATCCGAACTTCTCCGGCCGTGACTGGAACCTTGCGACCGCCATGGTCATCAAGGGTGATGCGCTGGTGCAGGTCATGGGTGACTGGGCCAAGGGCGAATTCGTCGCCGCCAAGAAGACCCCTGACACCGACTTCCTTTGCTACCGCTTCCCGGGCACCGACGGCAGCGTGATCTACAACTCCGACATGTTCGGCATGTTCAACGTTCCCGACGATCGCAAGGCCGCCCAGGTGGCGCTTGCGACAGCAACGCTGTCGAAGAGCTTCCAGTCGGCGTTCAACGTCGTCAAGGGCTCGGTCCCTGCCCGTACCGACGTGCCGGATACCGACTTCGACGCCTGCGGCAAGAAGGGCATCGCCGACCTGAAGGCAGCCAACGAAGGCGGCACGCTGTTCGGCTCGCTGGCACAGGGCTATGGCGCGCCTCCGGCCGTTGCCAACGCCTACAAGGACGTCGTCTCGAAGTTCGTTCACGGCCAGATCAAAACCTCCGACCAGGCTGTCGAAGAGCTCGTGAAGGCAATCGACGACGCCAAGTAATCGGCTCCAAGCATGGTCTTCCCCGCCTCAGATGGCGGGGAAGATATCGACTGCCAACGTCACCCTTGGGAGGGGGATGAATGTTATGAGCACTATCGCTACCACCAAACCAGAAGTCACAGCGCAGCGCGGAACGTCGTTTTCCTTGCGCGGCTGGCTGCAGGACGCGCTGCCGAAAATCGTGCTCGCGCCGAGCTTTGCCATCACGCTGGTCTTCGTCTACGGCTTCATCCTCTGGACGGTCTATCTGTCCTTCACCAATTCAAAGACCTTTCCGTCCTACGCGCTGACCGGGCCTCGCGCCTATCAACGGCTCTGGCGCTGGACCTTCGAGAGCGATCCGCCATCGTCCTGGTACACGTCGATCACCAATATGGGGATCTTCGGCTTCCTCTATATCGCGATCTGCCTGGGCCTCGGGCTGCTGCTCGCCATCCTGCTCGACCAGAAGATCCGCGGCGAAGGCATTCTGCGGCCGATCTTCCTCTATCCGATGGCGCTCTCCTTCATCGTCACCGGCGTTGCCTGGAAATGGTTTCTCGATCCGGGCCTCGGGCTGGAGCAGACGTTGCACCATTTCGGCTGGACGAGCTTTCACTTCGACTGGATCAAGAACAAGGACTTCGTGATCTACACCGTTGTCATCGCCGGCGTCTGGCAGGCCTCGGGCTTCGTCATGGCGATGTTCCTGGCGGGCCTTCGCGGCATCGACAGCGAGATCATGAAGGCGGCGCAGATCGACGGCGCCTCGACGGTGCAGCTCTACCGCCGCATCATCATTCCGCTTCTGAGGCCCGTCTTCCTGTCGGCCTTCATCGTGCTCGCGCACATGGCGATCAAGTCCTACGACCTGGTGGTCGCGCTGACCTCGGGCGGCCCTGGCGGCTCTGCCTGGCTGCCGTCCAACTTCATGTATGAATACACCTTCAAGCGCAACGAGATGGCCGTCGGCTCGGCCAGCGCCGTGATCATGCTGATGACCATCTCGGCCATCATCATTCCCTATCTCTATTCGGAACTGCGGGAGAAATCACGATGAGCACGGTCACATCGGATGCCTCCCACATGGCACGCATGCGGATGTTCAACCGCATCTTCATCTACGGCGTACTCGCGATCTTCGCGATCATCTACCTGATGCCGCTCTTCGTCATGTTGGTCACCTCGTTCAAGACGATGGACGAGATCCAGGGCGGCAACATGTTGTCGCTACCGTCGGCGCCGACCTTCGAGCCATGGATCAAGGCCTGGGGCGAAACCTGCGTCGGCCTCACCTGCGCCGGCATCAAGGGCTACTTCTGGAACTCGATCAAGATGGTCGTTCCCGCCGTCGCGATCTCGACCATCCTCGGCGCGCTGAACGGCTACGTGCTCACCAAGTGGCGCTTCCCCGGCCATACGCTGGTCTTCGGCCTGATGCTCTTTGCCTGCTTCATTCCGTTCCAGTCGGTGCTTTTGCCGATGGCGACCATTCTCGGCAGCCTCGGCCGCTTCGGCAACATGCTCACCAATGATATTGGCATGTCGCTCGGCTTCGGCAATCCGACGGTCAATCTGGTTATCGTCCACGTTGTCTACGGTCTCGGCTTCACGACGCTGTTCTTCCGCAACTACTACGAGGCATTTCCGACCGAACTGGTGCGCGCGGCGCAGGTGGATGGCGCGAGCTTCTTCCAGATCTTCCGCCGCATCATGCTGCCGAACTCGCTGCCGATCATCGTCGTGACCGTGATCTACCAGTTCACCAACATCTGGAACGACTTCTTGTTCGCATCCGCCTATGCGGGAACCGGCGAGTCCATGCCGATGACGGTGGCGCTGAACAACGTCGTCAACACCTCGACCGGTGTGGTCGAATACAATGTCAACATGGCCGCGGCGATGATCGCCGCCATGCCCACGCTTCTCGTCTACATCCTCGCCGGCCGCTACTTCGTTCGCGGTCTGATGGCGGGCGCGGTCAAAGGATAATCCCATGGCTTTTCTCGAAATCTCAGGCCTCAGAAAGCGTTTCGGCGCACTGGAAATCCTCAAGGGCATCGATCTTGAGCTGGAAAAAGGCGGTTTCCTAGTGCTGGTCGGCCCGTCGGGCTGCGGCAAGTCCACGCTGCTCAATACCATCGCAGGGCTGGAAGCCATCACAGAGGGCGACATCAGCGTCGATGGCCGCAGCATTTCCGATCTGCATCCTTCCAAGCGCGACATCGCCATGGTGTTCCAGAGCTACGCGCTCTATCCGAACATGACGGTGTCAGGAAATATCTCCTTCGGCATGGAAATGCGCGGTGTGCCAGCGGACGAGCGCAAGGCGGCGATCGACAAGGTGGCCAAGGTGCTGCAGATCGGCCATCTGTTGGACCGCAAGCCGAGCCAGCTTTCCGGCGGCCAGCGGCAGCGTGTCGCCATGGGCCGCGCGCTGGTGCGCGATCCCAAGCTCTTCCTGTTCGACGAGCCGCTCTCCAACCTGGACGCCAAGCTGCGGGTCGATATGCGCATCGAAATCAAGCGACTGCATCAGGCGACCGGCAAGACGATCGTCTACGTCACGCACGACCAGATCGAGGCGATGACGCTGGCGACCAAGATCGCCGTGATGAAGGACGGTGAGGTGCAGCAGTTCGGCACGCCGGCAGAAATCTACAACAACCCCGCCAACATGTTCGTCGCCGACTTCATGGGCTCTCCGGCCATGAACCTCCTCTCCGGCACCATCGAACAGGGCGCGACGGGCCTCTCTGTCTCGCTCGCCCGTCCCAGCGGCGAGCCCATCCGCCTGCCGATCGCGCCGGGCCACGAAGCGTTGCAGGCGCATGCCGGCCGGCAGATTGTCTTCGGCATCCGGCCGGAAGCGCTGACCGACCCCGATGGCGCCGACCGCAACGCCCGCGCACTCGCCGAGGGCGATTGCCTGATCGACGTCGTCGAACCGGCCGGGTCCGACACCTTCGCGGTGACGAAACTGGGCGGCAAGGAAGTCGTTGCGCGGCTGCGCGCCGATGCCCGCATTCAGCCCGGCCAGAACGCGCGACTGGCATTCAACCTCGACAAGGTTGTCTTCTTCGACCCGCAGAGCCAGGCGCGGATCGCGTGATCTGACGGCGGGACAGCAATATGAACAGAACACCTGATATCGTCATCATCGGCTCGGGCATCGGTGGCGCGACCGTCGCTGCCGGACTTGCTCCCACCGGCACCGAGATCCTCATTCTCGAAGCCGGCGAACGGATCGCCGACCACCCGGTCAACCGCGACCAGCGGGCGATCTTCCAGCGCGGCCATTTCCGCCCGAAGGAAACCTGGTACGAGGCCGATGGCACCGGCTTCAATCCCGGCAACTACTACAATGTCGGCGGCAATTCGAAATTCTTCGGCGCCGTGCTCTCGCGCTACCGCCGCGAGGATTTCGAAGAGATCCATCACCGCGAAGGCGTGTCACCCGCATGGCCATTCCCCTATGAGGAACTTGAACCGTGGTATGGCCGCGCCGAGAAACTGTACCGGGTGCGCGGCGCGCTCGGTGATGACCCGACGGAGCCGGCGCATTCGACACCTTATGACTACCCGCCGGTGCGCGAAGAACCTGCCATCGCCGACGTCAGGGCGCGGCTGAAGGCGAAGGGTCTGCACCCTTTCTCGCTCCCCTTGGGTGTCGATATCGACAAGTGGCTGGCGAAGGCGCCAACCCCATGGGACGCACATCCGAACTCCGACGACGGCAAGATGGACGCGGAAACAGCTGCCCTGTCGCAGGCCCTGAAACACGACAATGTCCGCCTTCAGACCAACTCTCCCGTCATCAAATTGGAAGCGGATGCGGACGGACGCATTTCAGGCGTCACCTACCGTCAGGGTAGCGAAGCCCGCACGCTTCATCCAAAGCTCGTGATCCTCAGTGCCGGCGCTGTGCAGTCCGCCGTGCTATTGCTTCGCTCGGCAAGTGACCGGTTTCCCGAGGGGCTCGCCAATTCCTCGGGCCAGGTCGGGCGCAACTTCATGAACCACAATTCCTCGGCCGTGATCGGCGTCTCGCCGCGATATCGCAACACCTCGATCTACCAGAAGACCTTCGCCTTCAATGATTTCTATCTGTCCGACGGCAATGGCGGACCGCCGCTTGGCAACGTCCAGCTGCTCGGCCGCATCTCCGGCAAGGTATTGAAGGGCTCGCTGCCGAATGTCCCGGAATGGCTGCTCAATCGGATCACCGGCCATGCGATCGATTTCTACGCCATGAGCGAAGACGTTCCCAATCCGGAAAGCCGGGTGATGGTCGATGGCGAGCACATCGTCTTGAAATGGCATCGCACCAATTGGGATGCCCATCTCTCGCTGGTCTCCAAGCTCAAGGACATCCTGAAGTCGATCGGCTTCCCGCTGGTGCTCAGCCGGCCATTCGACAAGCGCACGCCCTCACACCAGTGCGGAACCATCAGGATCGGTCGCGATCCGGCGTCGGCTCCGCTCGACATCTACTGCCGTGCCTTCGATCACCAGAACCTCTTCGTCGTCGATGCGAGCTTCCTGCCGACTTCGGCAGCCGTCAATCCGGCCTTGACGGTGGCGAGCCAGGCATTGCGCGTTGCCGACCACATTGCATCAAAGGATTTGAGAGCATGACGACGCATTCGGACAAGCCCGTAGCCGTGGTCACCGGCGGCCGTCGCGGCATCGGGCTGGGCATTGCCGGCGCGCTGGCGAAATCAGGCTTCAATGTCGTGATAACAGGCGTCGGCGCCGTGGAGACCGCGGACGAGACCGTTGCGCAGCTGAAACAACACGGTGCCGACGCGATCTACCTGCAGGCCGATATTTCGGCCGTCGAGAAGCACGAGGAAACGGTTCACGCGATCCTCCAGGCCTTCGGTCGCATCGATTGCCTGGTCAACAATGCGGGCATGGCGGCCGTGGTCAGGGGCGATTTCCTCGGGCTGACGGCTGACAATTTCGACGCGATCATGGCCACGAACCTGCGCGGCACCGTGTTCTTCACCCAGGCGGTGGTGAAGGCGATGCTTGTTTCCGGCGACAAGCCGCACCCGCGTTCGATCATCAACATCACCTCGGTATCGGCCGAGGCAAGCTCTCCGGAGCGCCTGGACTATTGCATCAGCAAGGCGGGGCTTGCCGCCTTCTCTCAAGGGCTCGCGCTGCGCCTGGCAGAATCGGGCATCTCCGTCTTCGAACTCCGGCCGGGCATCATCCGCACCGATATGACGGCAGGCGTGACCTCGAAATACGACGCGCTGATCGAAGGCGGCCTTGTGCCGATGAAGCGCTGGGGCGAGGCCGACGATATCGGCCGGATTTGCTCGGCCCTTGCCTCCGGCGCCTTCGCCTTTGCGACCGGCACCGTCATCGACGCCGATGGCGGCCTTTCCATTCCCCGCTTGTGACAGGATAGAACCAATGGGCTTTGACTACATCATAACGGGCGCGGGTCCCGCCGGCTGCGTGCTCGCCAGCAGGCTGAGCGAAGATCCAGATGTCAGTGTGCTTCTTCTGGAAGCCGGTGGCGGTGACTGGAACCCGCTGTTTCACATGCCGGCCGGCTTTGCCAAGATGACCAAGGGCGTGGCCAGCTGGGGATGGGAAACGGTTCCGCAGAAACATATGAAAGGCCGGGTGCTGCGCTATACGCAGGCAAAGGTGATCGGCGGCGGCTCCTCGATCAATGCCCAGCTCTATACCCGGGGCAATGCCGCCGACTATGATCTCTGGGCCGGCAAGGATGGCTGCGAGGGCTGGGACTATCGCTCGATCCTGCCTTACTTCAAGCGTGCCGAGGACAACCAGCGCTTCGCCGACGACTACCACGCCTATGGCGGGCCGCTCGGCGTCTCAATGCCTGTCTCAGCGCTACCGATCTGCGACGCCTATATCCGCGCCGGCCAGGAGCTCGGCATTCCCTACAATCACGATTTCAACGGCAAGCAGCAGGCGGGTGTCGGCTTCTACCAGCTGACCCAGCGCAACCGCCGCCGCTCATCCGCGTCACTCGCCTATCTCTCGCCCATCAAGGGCCGAAAGAACCTGACCATCCGCACCGGCGCCCGCGTGAGCAGGATCGTGATCGAGGGAACGCGGGCCGTCGGCGTCGAAGTGGTGACGGACAAGGGCTCTGAGGTGATCCGCGCCGAGCGCGAAGTGCTGGTGTCATCAGGCGCGATCGGCTCGCCGAAACTCCTGCTGCAATCCGGCATCGGTCCGGCCGACCATCTGACATCGGTCGGCGTCAAGGTTCACCACGATCTCCCCGGCGTCGGCGGCAACCTGCAGGACCACCTCGACCTCTTCGTCATTTGCGAGTGCACCGGCGACCACACTTATGACGGCGTCGCCAAACTGCACCGGACCGTTTGGGCGGGGCTGGAGTACATTCTCTTCCGCACCGGCCCGGTTGCGTCCTCGCTCTTCGAGACGGGTGGCTTCTGGTATGCGGACCCGCATGCGCGTTCCCCCGACATCCAGTTCCACCTCGGGCTCGGTTCGGGCATCGAGGCGGGCGTGGAGCGGCTGAAGAACGCCGGCGTGACGCTGAACTCGGCCTATCTACATCCTCGCTCGCGCGGCACTGTCAGGCTCAAATCATCGGATCCGGCGGCAGCGCCGCTGATCGATCCGAACTACTGGTCCGACCCGCATGACCGGACGATGTCGCTCGAAGGCCTGAAGATCGCGCGAGAAATCATGCAGCAGGCGGCGCTGAAGCCATTCGTCCTGGCCGAGCGGCTGCCGGGACCGAAGGTGATGACCGACGACGAACTTTTCGACTACGGCTGCGCCAACGCCAAGACCGATCACCACCCCGTCGGCACGTGCAAGATGGGCACGGGCGCCGACGCGGTCGTAGGGCTCGATCTCAAGGTGCACGGGCTGGAAGGCCTGCGCGTCTGTGATTCGTCCGTCATGCCGCGCGTACCCTCCTGCAACACCAACGCGCCGACCATCATGGTGGGCGAGAAGGGCTCGGACATCATTCGAGGCAAGCTGCCGCTTCCCGGCGCCATCTTCGAGCACGAGCGCAACGACACGCGACCGCGCGCACGGGCGGCCATCCGGTGAAGCCGATTACGAAGCGCTGGGCAACCTGACCAGCGCTTCCTTCAGGCTGACGCCGCTGACACCTGTCTTCGTCATGTCGGCGATGAGACCGGCAATGGTCTTCGCCGCCTGCTCCATCGACAGGCCACCCTCGCGCATGTTTGAGACGCAGTTGCGCCGGGAATCCGGCGTGCCAACGGATGGCTCGTAGGTGATATAGGCGCCGAGACTGTCGGCCGCGGAGAGACCGGGCCTCTCGCCGATCAGCACGATTGTCATCCGCGCACCGAGAATTTCGCCGATCTCGTCGGCAAGCGCCACCCGCGCCTGCCGCGCGACGGCAACCGGGCCGATCGACGAGCCGGCGCGGCTCAGAAGGCCAAAAAGCTCGCGCACGAGCGAGATCGCATTGATATCGACCGCACTCGACGAGAGGCCGTCGGCTATAGTGATGACGACATCGCAGCCTTTGGCCTCAGATGGCAGAGCATGCAGTCGCTCGACCGAAGCGCGCGACAACTTGCGGCCAAGATCAGGCCGGCGCAGATAGCTGCCGCGATCCTCGGCCATGCTTTCCACAGAGACGACATCCAGCCCGAGCGCCATGAGGTCGCTCTTCAGCCGATCTTCGTCGACCGTCGACCATACAGCTTCGCGGGCCCGGGCATGATCAAGCAGGAAGGCCAGCTGCGCCTTGGTCGGCGCGCCGGATCCGAAGCGCCCGAGCGCGACACGCGCATCGGTCATCTCGGACAAATCGACGGTGGCCGGCTGGAGATCGGCTCTTAGTTCGGTGGCGGTGGATTTAGACAAGAACGGCCCTCGACAGGTAATCGGTCAGCATGGCAGGCGCACCGGACAGCGCGCCGGCTTCATTGGTCAGTCCGACATCGCGAAGCCACGTCTCGAACTCCGGCGCCGGCGGGCGCCCAAGGGTCTCGCGGCAGAAGACGGCGTCGTGGTGGGACAGCGACTGGTAGTTCAGCATGATGTCGTCGGCGCCGGGTACGGTGATGACGAAATTGACGTTTGCCGCGCAGAGCAGCGTCAACAGCGTATCCATGTCTTCCTGATCGGCATCGGCATGGTTGGTGTAGCAAACGTCGACGCCCATCGGCAGGCCGAGCAGCTTGCCGCAGAAATGATCCTCGATGCCGGCGCGGATGATCTGTTTCCCGTTGAAGAGATATTCAGGCCCGATGAAGCCGACCACGGTGTTGACGAGCAGCGGATCGAACTCGCGCGCGACGGCATAGGCTCTCGTCTCCATCGTCTGCTGGTCGACGCCGAAATGCGCGTCGGCCGAGAGTGCTGCTCCCTGCCCGGTTTCGAAGTACATCAGGTTGGCGCCCGGCATGCCGCGCTTCAGCGATAGTCCGGCATCCTGCGCCTCCTTCAGCAGCGCGAGATCGATGCCGAAGCCTTCATTGGCCTTCTGCGATCCCGCAACCGACTGGAACATCAGATCAACCGGCGCTCGCGCTTCAACCGCACGGATGGCTGTGGTAACGTGGCCGAGACAGCATGTCTGGGTGGGTATGGCGAGGCGCTCGCGGATTTCGTCGAGCAGCGAGACGATCCGCACATAGTCCTCAACACTATCAGTCGCCGGATTGACGCCGATGACGGCGTCGCCGGAGCCCATCAATAGACCGTCGATCGCCGAAGCGGCAATGCCGCGGCTGTCGTCGGTCGGATGGTTCGGCTGGTTGCGGGTCGACAAGCGGCCGGTCAGGCCCAGCGTGTTGCGAAAGCGCGTGACGACCTGCCGTTTGGCGGCGACGGCGATCAGATCCTGCAGCCGCATGATTTTCGAGACGGCCGCCAGCATTTCCGGCGTGATGCCATAGGTGACCGCCTCGAGTGCCCGCTGATCCGTTTCCGGCTTCAGCAACCACTCGCGAAACTCGCCCACAGTGAACGAACTGATCGGCGCGAAAGCTTGCGCGTCGAACTGCCTTGAAATCAGCGTCGAGACCTCGTCGATCTCCGATGGAATGACTTCTTCGGCGAGAAAAGCCTTCAGTGGCAGATCGGCAAGTGCCATCTGGGCTGCGAGCCGCTCGACCGGTCCGCTCGCCGCGATACCCGCGAGCTGATCGCCGGAGCGTTCCGGCGTCGCTTTTGCGAGGAGGTCCTTGAGATCGCGAAAGCCGAAGCGCGTTCGTTCGATCGTCGTGCTGTATGCCATTGTGGGAGTCCTAGCGTTCAAGGGTCTCAGCCCACCCGATCCAATCGGGCTGACTGACAGGCGTATTCCTCCCTTGAGACTGCCGGCGCTCGGCCTTTTGAGACGGTGATCCGGCCTCCCGTGCCGATCACCGCAAGCATGAGCGCCATGCCGTTATGCGCAGATGACCTCGTCTAGCCGATCACGTCAACATGCTGCGATGGCAACAGGCTGCAAAATTCGCCGACGGCATCAAATCCACCGCCTTTGCGCGATAGATCAGGCCTCTTCACCTTGCGAGACGCCGGCGGATTTGGCCACGAGAATGAAGCGCCGATAGACCAGCGTCCGAAGCCGGTTACGCAGATTGGCGCCGCGCCGCTGCGCCTTCGCGATCGGTCCATGCGACGCGATCTCGAAACCTATGAAGCCGGCCTGCGTCAATTGCGGAATAAGATCATCTGGCCGCAGGCCGGCGCCGAAGGGGAGCGCGGACATGATCGCCGAATGGCGCTCGCTCATCGCGCCATCATAATGCCGATCCGCGCCGCAGAAACGATCGATCCGGCGGATGAGCCATGCTGCGGCGCGGCCGAGCCTTGTCGGCTTCGCCCAGTCGCCGTCGAAGACCAATAGCGTGCCACCCGGCTTCAGCACGCGATGCCACTCGCCGAATGCCTTTGCGGGATCGGTCAGCGTCCACACCAGATGCCGGCAGATGATGGCATCGTAGCGGCCATCCGGCTCCATCGGATTTTCAGCGTCTGCCAGCACAAAGCGCAACCGTTCCTTGCCGGTATGCTTGGCCTTGGCGATTGACAGCATGGCCTCGGAGAAATCCAGCGCGGTCACATCATGGCCGAGATCGTGGATCACCGCCGTGACCTCGCCGGTTCCACAGGCAAGTTCGAGGACACGCAACGACGCCGGCCCCAGATGATCGCGCATCGGCTGCTGCCAGGCGTCGAACTCCGGTCCACGCGGTATCCTGTGGCCGAAGGCAAGATCGAAAGTCTGCGAGCGCTTGGACCAGTAGTCCCGGATCTCTTCCTTCAAATCGAAATTGGTTTGTCTAATGGACATCGAACCTCAAGAAATACAGCCAAGAAAATGGATATGCTGCCGACCATGATGCGGCGAGCGCTCGATATGGGCGCGCACTCCGAACACATCGGCGATCAAGCCTTCGGTCAATACCTCGTCCGCCGGTCCGACCGCAACAAGCCGACCCTGGCTAAGCACAGCAATCCTGTCGCAAAACATGGCGGCGAGGTTCAGATCATGCAGCGCAACGATGCAGGTGACCGGCAGCTTGGCAACCAGCGACAGGATTTCGAGCTGATGCTGGATGTCGAGGTGATTGGTCGGCTCGTCGAGCAGAAGCTCGGTCGGCGTCTGCGCCAGCGCGCGGGCGATATGCACCCGCTGCCGCTCGCCGCCCGACAGCGTATGCCAGAGCTGCCGCGCCTTCTCGACCATGCCCACCTGCCGCAGCGCATTCTCGACCGCTTCTTCATCATTGGCGCTCCACGGCGCCAACGGACCGCGATGTGGCGTGCGCCCGAGACGGACGACCTCAGTGACCGTCACCTGTGTTTCCGTCGTGGCCTGCTGCTCGACAAAGGCAACACGCCGGGCAATGTCGCGGCGTGCCAGCGTGTCGATGCCGGTATCGCCGAGTGCAATGACACCGCTCTTCACCTTTCGCAGCCCGCCGATCAACCGCAGCAGGCTGGACTTTCCCGAACCGTTCGGCCCGATTAGGCCCAGCGTCTGGCCGGTGGGGACCTCGAGACTTATGCCCTTGACAACAAGCACGCCTGACGTTGCCCAGTGCACATCGCTGATGGAAATGCTCATGCGGGCCGCCTCGCCTTGTAGAGAATGAGCGCGAATGCCGGCGCGCCGAAGAGCGCGGTGACCACGCCGATCGGCAACACCTGCTGCGGGATGATGACGCGCGAGACGATATCGGCGACCACCATGAAGATCGCTCCGGATATCGCCGTTGCCGGTAACAGGCGCCCATGCCCCGGCCCGACCACGAAACGCGCCGCATGCGGAATGACCAGCCCGACGAAGCCGATCGAGCCGACGATGCTGACCATCGTCGCGGTAAGCAGCGCCGTGAGCGCAAGCAGCACGATCCGGATACCAGCGACCGGAATGCCGAGCGCCGCCGCAGCATCGGTACCGAAAGTGAAGGCATCGAGCGCGCGGGCGTAAAGCATGCAGACGAGAAAGCCGGCGATTGCAACGGGAGCGGCAAGATAGACATCCGTCCAGCGTACGCCGGAAAGGCTGCCGAGCAGCCAGAACATGACGCCGCGCGCCTGCTCGGCATTTGCCGATGTCGTGACGATATAGGACGTCAGCGCGTTGAAGAGCTGCGAACCGGCGACACCTGCGAGGATGATACGGTCCGTCCCGCCGCCGGAGCCCACCGCCAGCAAAGACACCAGCAGGAACGCCGCGACCGCGCCGACGAAAGCGCCGGCGGAAAGCGTCAACACGCCATAGCCGAAACCGAGGATCATGACGGCGACGGCCCCGGTAGACGCGCCGGCCGAGATGCCGAGTACATAGGGCTCGGCCAGCGGATTGCGCAGCAACGCCTGCAGCACCGCGCCGCATAGCGCAAGAGCCGCTCCGGCGCTGGCGGCGACAAGCGCGCGGCTCAGGCGATAATCCCAGATGATGCCTTCATGGATGCGGCTGAGTTCAAAGCCGGTGCCAAGCAAGCGGTTCGCAACGGCCTTGGCCGTCGTGTCGACAGGAATGGAGATCTCGCCGATAGACACGGCGAGACTGATGACAAAGCCCAATGCCACGACGGCAAGGACGAAGAGCACGAGCAGCGCTCTCCATCCTCGGTGGGCTATCGACGCGTGCCTCACTTGGAAAGACCGAAGGACTTGATGCCGGCGGCAAGGCGTTCCAGGCCGTCGATGGTACGGATCGTCGGGTTCATCGACTGCGCATCCATCTCGACGAAGTGCCTGTTCTTGACGGCATCGAGCTGGCTGGTGACCGGGTCCTTTTCAAGGAAGTCGATCTTAACCTTCGGATCGTCGGCAGCGTAGCGGCGACGGTCCATGGTGGCGATGACGATGACTGCAGGGTTGGCCTGCGCGATCGTTTCCCAACCGACCAACGGCCACTCTTCCTCGGTGCTGACGACGTTGCGGGCGCCGAGCGTTTTCAGAATATAGGCCGGAGCGCTGTTCTTGCCGGCGATAAAGGCATCGCCCTGCACTTCCTTGCTGGAAAACCAGAAGGCGACAGGCAGATCCTTTGCCGACCCGCCAAGCGATGCCACGGCATCCGCTTCGCGCTTCTTCAAGTCAGCGATCAGGGCCGCGCCGCGATCCTGGATATCGTAGATCTCCGCCAGTTCGGCGATCTCCTGGTAAATCAGCTCCATGGTGAAGAGCTCACTGCGCACGCCGTCGCCACCATCGGTGTTGACCTTCGCGACGCAATCAGCCGGCGAGACATAGGTCTTGATGCCAAGACCGGCGAACTGCTCGCGCTTGCCGACCGAGCCTTGCGTGCCGACATGCCATTCGAACTCGGCCGCAACCAAGTCCGGCTCCTGGCCGACGACGGATTCGAAACTCGGATCATTGTCGGCCAGCCGCTTGATCCCTTTGTTGACCTCGGCATAGGCGGGCAGCACCGGCCCGACCCAGACCGCCGTGCCTACGATCTTGTCGGCAAGGCCGAGCGAGTAGAGAATTTCGGTCATGCCCTGGCCGATCGACACCGTCTTCTTCGGCGCGCTGTCGAATGTCACCTGCTGGCCGCAATTGGTGATCGTCAGCGGGTAGGTCGTTGCCGCTGCATGGGCGGCGGGGAGAAAGGTGGTAAAGGTGCAAGCCGTCGCGATCGAAAGCAGCGCGGTTCGCAGGATGATGCGGTTCATATTGGTCCTCATGTATGACTGAAGCCCGCAGCCGACTGGCCGCGGCTGTGAAACTCGACGCGGGGACCGCCGCGGATGATGCAGGACGACACAGCAGAGCGCTCGCCTGAAATCATGCGGCGGCGAAAACTATCGTTGGATCACGGACATGAGATTTGTGGAGGGGAATAAAGCGGGGCCGCGCCAGCGGCTGACGTCAAAAACCATCATATGATGCTCCTCTCCGGACAACCCCGTCCGGGATGGTGGACACTGTTTTGACGGCAGGTCTCCTGGCTTGCGAATATGCACCTGACATCTGCCTTCCCACGAAGAGCTTCGCAGTGGCATGGCGTTCGAGACGAACACCACAAGAACATCAGGCAATCCGCTTACAGTTGCGGGGGCAGCCACGGTCTTGGCCCCATTCGGGTCGTCCGCACCGTGTTCCCTATTAATCCCGTCGGAAGTCATCCCTTCGGGAACCATCAGGTGTGACTTAGGCGATCCGGCGCCGAGGCGTCAAGCCGTGGCGGACCGACATTTGGCGCGTCTAGGGATTGGCTCGGAGATAGCCGATCAGGTCGGTGATCTCCGATGTCGTCCATAGGCCGCCGAAGCTCATCTTCGTTCCCGGCACTTTCTTCTTGGGGTTTGATAGAAATTCCGAGAGCGCCGCCTCGTCCCAGACAAGTCCGCCGGCACCGGCCGTCTTCATCGCTTCGGAATATCGGTAGTCGGGCAAGCTTCCGGCTGGACGGCCGACGACACCCTTCAGATGCGGGCCGAAACCGTTGCGATCGGAATCGACCGTGTGACAGGCAACGCACAGCCTGAACACCCGCCGTCCATGCTCGACATCCTCGGCGGATGCCGCGGATGTCGTCACGAGCAGGCTCGCGATCGAACAGATCGACGGAAGGATTGAGCGCTTTTTCATATGTCGATGGCCTGTCGTTGTGTTTGCCAAATGCATCTGCTTAGCCAACAAAGCACATAGGCGCCCAGACCAGACTGGTGCGACATGGGAGCACATCCCCCATGTCGCCTGGCGCTTCTACTGCGCGGTCTTGATCTTGGTGACCTCTTCGGCGCTCAATTCGCCGACCGTCGTCACCTCGCCATTGCTGATCTTCCACAGGCGGAACGGGCCGGTGATATCGCCGTACTTGTCGAAGCTGACAGGGCCGATGACACCTTCATACTTCACCGGCTTGCCGTCCTTGATGAGCTGCAGCGCCTTGGCGAACTCTTCCTTGCCGGCATGGATGGGCGTGCCGCCCTCGGCGACAACTTCCGGCATGGCTGCCTTGATGGCGGCCGCATCGGCCTTGCCGGCCTTGGCAATGGCCAGCGCCACGATCGCACCCGCGTCATAAGAGCGGTCGGCGGCCGGGGCCGAAGGCGAGATGCCGCCGGAGAAGGCTTCGTAGTTGCCGGTGAAATATTCGGTCGACGCCGTCGGGCTGGTGCCCGAGGAGGTGCCGTAGGCGTTCTCCAGATACTGCGCGCCGACGCTCTCGATGAAGTCCTTGGAGTTCATGCCGTCATTCAGCAGGAAGGTCTGCTTGCCACCGCCGGAAACCCAGGCGCGGGCGATGGTCGCGCCATCGACGGGGGTGCTGACGAGATAGAGCGCATCGGGCTCACCAGCCATGGCGGCGCTGGCTTCGGACGCGTAGCTCGACTGCTTCTCGTTATAGGGTGTCGTCGATGTGATCGTGCCGCCGAGCTTCTGGTATGCGGTCGCAAACTCCTTGACCATGTTGACGCCGAAGTCGTTGTTGACGTTGATGATCGCGATCTTTTTCAAGCCCTGATCCATCGCGAACTTCGCGGCGGCCGTCCCCTGCAACGCGTCGGACGTGATGGTGCGGAAGAAGACGCCGTTGGTCTTGCCGCTGCGACCAAGCTCGGTCAGCGTCGGCGAAGAGGATGCGGGCGAGACCTGCACGACGCCGGCCGGCGCCGTCACCGATGTCAGGATCGGGATCGATACCGACGAGATGATACCGCCGATGATGACCGGCACCTTCTTGATGTTGACGAGCTGGGTCGCCTGATCGACGGCGACGTTGCCCTGGCTCTGGCTGTCGCGCGTGTCTGCAACGATCTTGCAGCCATTGACGCCACCGGCATCGTTGATGTCGCGGAAGGCCATCTCAACGGACTTCGCGCCCGCCTGGCCATATTCACCGGCCGGGCCGGTAAGTTCCATGACGAGGCCGACGGTGATGTCGCAATCGGCCCCGAACGTCGGCGCCGTGGACGCAGCAAGGGCAGCGACCATGGCGGAAAGCAGGAATGTCGTTCTCATTTTTGTTCCCCTTTGTTGAGATTGTACTTCATGATGCTGCCGTGGCGGCCTTCCCTGTCCCGCTCCAGCGTATAAACGTCGCCGTCGAGCGGCTTCGATTGCGTAAGGATCGCGTCGATCTCGGCTCTATCCGTTTCGCTGAGCGCGATATCGGCGATGGCTAGATTGGACTTCAAATGCTCCCTGTTGCGGGCGCCGACGATGACGGCCGCGACGCCTGCCTTGGTCAGCATGGCGGCGCTTGCGATCGTGGCGATATCGGTGTCGTGCCGGTCGGCGATCCCGCGCAGCGTCGACAGCAGGGCCTGGAACAGGTCCCAGCCGCCGAAATCATCGATGATCAGCTTGTATTTCGTCAGCGAGCGGTTTTCGAGCGGATGCTCCGGCTCCGTTTGTCCGAGCCAGCGATCGCCGAGGAAGCCGCCGGCCACGGTGCCGTAGCACAACAGCGCGAAGTTCTTTTCCTGAGCAAGCGCAACCATGCGCTTTTCCGGCCGCCGGTCGAGCAGCGAATATTGCAGCTGCAACGAGGTAAAGGGCACGCCCGAGCCGATGATCGCCTCGATATGATCCGTGTCGAAATTGGTGCCGCTGATCTTGCCGATCTTGCCGGCCTCATGCAGCTCCTTCAGCCAGCCCGCCGTCTCCAGCCAGCCCTCGATATCATAGGCCCACCAGTGGAACTGCACGAGATCGAGGCAATCGAGGTTGAGCCGCTTGCGCGAAGTATCGATGACGCCTTCGACATAAGCCTTGCTGATGTTTGGCAGCACCGTCAGATCGGGCACGAACTTGGTGTGGACGCGGATGCGCGACAGGGCCTCTTCTCCGCGCAGGTTCTTGTAGGCGACGCGGAAACGGCCGATCAGCTCCTCGACACCGGTATAGATATCGGCGCAGTCGAAGGTGGTAATCCCCGCATCAGCGAATGCGATCATGTCCTCGACGGCGCTGTCGCCATCGATCGCGCCGTGCCCACCGGCCAACTGCCAGCCGCCGCGGATGACGCGGGAGATTTCGTAACCGGGGGCGATGGTGATGCGCTGCATATCTTTCGGCCTATTCGTCATTCAAAGGAACCGCCGTGGTGGCGGCATGGCTGAAACGGCGGATACCCGTGCGAGTGATCCTCAGCCGTGTCGAGCAATTCGGGTCCGGGCAAGCGATGTCGGCGTCCGTCGTCATCCAGTCGTTGCGATCGGTCGGGCGTTGCTTTGCCGCGAGCAGCGGCAGGACGGAGGAGAGCGAGTAGATCGAGATCCCCTGCCCCTCCGGCAGATGCAGCATTTCGCCCTTGAGCTCGAAATGATCGCCCGGCTTTGCGCCGCAGTAAACCGCGCCGCCTTCGGGGATGATCACGTCGACCCTCAGATCAAACAGGTCGAAGCCGTCGTCGATGGGTTCAGGCATGGTGGTCTCCCGATGCATTGCCGTCGGGTTCGGCATCCAGCCGCCCGCGGATGAGATCGAAGGAGCGGCTGATGTCGTTGGAAAGCGATTGCATCGCGGCCTCGGCATCGCGCTTTTCCAGCGCATCGATCAGCGCCCAATGATGATTGGTGGCGGCAAGTCCGCCCTGTTCGTCGTGAATATGCGCGGCCTTGCGAATGATCGCGCCTGATTGGAGCCACAGGCTCTCGACGATAGGGATCAGCACCTGCGAGCAAGCCGCATGATAGATGTGGAAATGGAATTGCTGGTTCAGCGCCGAGGTGACATGGCCAATGTCCTTGCCATGCTGCTCGAATGCGAGATCGCAGTCGATATTGATCTGCTTCAGCACGGCAAAATCGTCATCCTTCAGATTGGGCAGCGCCAGCGCCACCATCTGGCCCTCGATCAGGATGCGGGCGCGGGCGAGATCGTCAAGACGTTCGCGGGTGATGAGCGGCACGCGCACCGAGCGATTGGGCAGCGATTCCAGCGCCTGTTCGGACACGAGACGGCCAAGCGCCTCGCGCACCGGCATGGTGCTGGTCTGCAGGCGCTCGGCCAGATCGACGATGCGCAGCACGTCGCCGGCATCGAACATACCGTTGATCAGCGAATTGCGCAGCTGAGCGTAGACGCGGTCCTGCAACGTTTCGCGCCCGACCGGCGACAGCGCTTCGTCACGGTCGTGACCGCCATCGGCCGGCTTCCTCGCACGGGCTCCTGCAGAGGGGTCTCCCATCAAGTCTCCCCCGTGGAACGCCACTTTTTTCGGTTGCTTTTCACCATGGGGTGAAGTTTGATCAAACATCACCAATCAAATCAAGAGACTTCTTTCCTCCATGCCTTTGCCAGTGCCAGACGCCCCACCGAAAGCGGCAGAACCCGCCAAAGCCGTGATCGACGCGCGCGAGCTGGTGAAGTCGTTTCAGGGCAATGTGGCCGTTGGCGGCATGTCGCTGAGGCTCAACAAAGGCGAGTTGATCGGTCTCATCGGCCCGAACGGCGCCGGCAAGACGACGCTGTTCAATCTGATCGCCGGTAGCCTCAAGCCCACATCTGGCGAGATCTGGATCGGCGGCCGCGAGGTCTCGCAGGAAAGTCCGGAGCAGAGAATTGGCCGCGGCGTCGGCCGCACCTTCCAGATCCCGAAGCCGTTTCTCGAGATGACCGTGCTGGAGAATGTGCTCGTCGGCGCGCAGGCGCAGGACGGCGAGCGGCTGTTCGCCAACTTCCTGCGCTTCGGTCATGTCAGGCAGCAGGAACGATTGGCGACCGATAAGGCGCGCGCGCTGCTGGAGTTCGTCACCTTGTCGGGCCTCGAGGGACAACCTGCCAAGGTACTGTCCGGCGGGCAGCGCAAGCTGCTCGAACTCGCACGCATCCTGATGGCCGATCCGCAGGCGATCCTGCTCGACGAGCCGGCGGCGGGCGTCAACCCGGCGCTGTTGGAAACGATCATGGAGCGCGTGCTGGAGCTCAATGCGCAGGGCAAGTCGATCCTGCTGATCGAACACAATATGGATATGGTGTCACGGCTCTGCTCGCGCGTCGTCGCCATGGCGCTCGGCAAGCCGCTGGCCGAGGGCACGCCTGCCGCCGTCGCCTCAAATCCGGATGTCATCGAAGCCTACCTCGGAGCGGCGGCATGACCGCGCCGGCGCTTGAAACCCGCGCGCTGGTCGCCGGGTACGAACCCGACCTGCCGATCGTGCGCGGCGTTGATCTCTCGGTGGCGCCCGGAGAGCTGTTGGTCCTGCTCGGGCCGAACGGGGCCGGGAAGTCGACCTTCGTCAAGGCGATCGCCGGCGTGGTGCCGATACACTCGGGAAGCGTCCTGCTCGACGCGCGGGAGATCACCCGCGTCGCGTCCCACCGCAAGATCGCCGAAGGCCTCGCCTTTGTGCCGCAGACGGAAAACATCTTCGCGACGCTGACCATCCACGAAAACCTGCAGCTTGCCGCAGCCGTCCTGCCGAAGGAGCAGCGGTCAGACAGGATCGCCGCACTCTACCGTCGCTTTCCCGATCTCGCCAGCAAGCCCTCGCGCTTGGCCGGCGCGCTATCGGGCGGGCAGCGGCAGATGCTGGCCGTCGCTCGTGCGCTGATCGTCGATCCCTCCGTGCTCATCCTTGACGAACCCTCTGCCGGCTTGTCGCCGAAAATCGTCGGCGAGGTGTTTTCGATGTTGAAGGAGATCAACGCCGGCGGCGTCACGGTCATTCTCGTCGAGCAGAACGTCAAGGCGGCGCTCGCGATCGCCAGCCGCGCCGTCATCCTAGTCGAAGGCCGGATCAGGCACGAGGGCGAGGCCTCTTCACTGCTCGGCGATCCGCTGATCGCCAAGCTCTATCTCGGCACCACCAAGCAGGCGTCGGAGGCACCATGAACCCGCAATTTCTCATGGACGGCCTCGTCGCCGGCGCGATGATCGGCCTTGGCGCCATCGGCGTCACGCTCACCTATTCGATCCTGCGCTTCGCCAATTTTGCGCATGGCGAGATGCTTTCCTGGGGCGCCTATCTGGCGCTCGCCGTCAGCGGCGGCCTCGGGTTCTTGTCCACGTCGCTGACCAAACCGATCGGCCCATTCTCCTTCGGCTGGTCGCTGCCGCTCGCAGCCGCCATCGCGATCCTGCTCACCGGCTTGCTTGCGCTCGCCGTGGATGCGGTGCTGTTCGGACGCCTGCGGGCGCGCGGCGGCGCAATCATCATCCTCGTCATGGCGAGCTTCGGCGCCTCGCTTGCGCTTCGCAGCCTGCTCGAATTCATCTTCACCTCCAAGCCCGCCTATTACACCAAATCTCTGCAGATCGCCGTGAAGATCGGCGGCGGCCTGCGCGCCACGCCGGACCAGCTCCTGTCGCTCGGCCTGTCATTGGTCGCGGTCGTCGCCATCCACCTGCTGATGACCCGCACCGATATCGGCCGCTCGATGCGCGCCGTCAGCGAAAACCCGGCTCTAGCGGGCATCGCTGGTGTGGACGTGCGCCGTGTGATCCGCGTCGTCTGGTTCGTCGGCGCTGCCCTCGCCTGCATCGCCGGCATCATGACCGGGCTCCTCGTCCAAATCCGCCCCTATCTCGGACACGACCTGCTGCTGCCGCTGTTTGCAGCCGCGATCCTCGGCGGGATTGGCAGCGTTCCTGGCGCGATGATCGCTGGATTGATCGTCGGCCTGTCGGAAGCGGCAGCCGTGCAGATCGTTGGCGCCGAGTGGCGAGCGGCGGTCTCCTTCGTAATCCTTGTGGCGGTCTTGCTTTTTCGCCCGCGCGGCTTGTTCGGGAGAACGGCATGAGCCTCGATCTGATCGCTTACGTCGCCTTCTTCCTCACGATGGCGCTCACCTATGCCATCATGTGCCTCGGGCTCAATGTGCAGTGGGGCCAGACCGGCCTCTTCAACGTCGGCATCGCCGCCTTCGTCGCGATCGGCGCTTACGTATCCGCACTTTTGACGACGCCGGATACGCCCGGCCGCTTCGGCGGTTTCGACATGCCGATCGCCATCGGCTGGCTCGGCGGCGCGCTGTTCGCGGGCCTCGCCGCCTGGCTGGTAGGCGCGCTGACCATTCGGCTGCGATCCGACTATCTCGCCATCGCCACCTTCGGCGTTGCGGTCACGGTGCAGCTTTGCGTGCTCAACCTGCAGCCGCTGACCGGCGGCGCTTTCGGCATCGGCTTCATTCCCCGCCCCTTCGGCAGCCTCGCTGCTGATCCGCTGGCATTTTCTCTCTCCAATCTCTCGCTGATGGTGGCAGTCGTGCTGGCGCTCTATCTGGCGCTCCAGCATCTCTCCAAGAGTCCCTGGGGCCGCGTGCTGCGCGCGATCCGCGAAGATGAGAGTGCGGCACAGGCGCTTGGCAAGCGGCCGATCCGCTTTCGCCTGCAAGCCTTCACCATCGGCGGCGCCATCATGGGGCTGGCGGGTGCCGCGCAAGGACATTTCATCGGCTTCATCGCGCCCGACAACTATTTGCCGATCCTGACCTTTCAAGTCTGGGCGATGCTGATCGTCGGCGGCTCCGGCAACAATCGCGGCGCCATTCTCGGCGCGGTGCTGGTCTGGGGTCTGTGGGCGCTGTCGGCCGCCGCCGTCTCCGCCTTCGTGCCGCCCGAACAGCAGGCCCGTGCGGCATCGCTGCAGATCGTCATGATCGGCGTCGGGCTGTGCCTCATCCTGCTCCTGCGCCCCCGCGGCATTCTCGGCGCTTCCAGCGCGCTGGCCTCGCTGACCGGCAAGCGCAAACAGACATCCAGGGAATAGAAACATGTCCACCACGCCCCCACGCATAGCGCTCACCAAGGATCTCTCCATCAGCCGCATCGTCTGCGGTCTCTGGCAGGTGGCCGACATCGAGAAGAACGGCACGGTGATCGATCCCGACAAGGGCGCCGATGTGCTGCAGGCCTATGCGCGTGGCGGCTTCGACACGTTCGACATGGCCGATCACTATGGCTCGGCGGAACTGATCACGGGGCGACTGCTCTCGCGCTACCGGGATGGCCAGCGGCCCGTCGCCTTCACCAAATGGTGCCCGGAGCCGGGACCGATGACGGCTGATGTCGTGCGCCGCGGCGTCGAGGAGCGGTTGATGCGGCTTGGTGTCGACAAGGTCGATCTTCTGCAATTCCATTGGTGGAGTTTCGAGCATCCGGCATGGCTCGACGCCCTGCACGAGATGCAGCGCCTGCGCGAGGAAGGCCTGATCGGCGCGCTCGGTCTCACCAATTTCGATACCGGACATCTGGCGCTGGCGCTTGCAGACGGCATCGAGATCGCCAGCAATCAGGTCTCGTTCTCGCTGGTCGACCGCCGAGCCGCGGGTGCGCTCTCGAAGCTCTGTGCCGAAAGCGGCGTCAAGCTTCTCGCCTATGGGACGCTGTGCGGCGGCTTCCTCTCCGAGAAATGGCTGGGCCAGCCCGAGCCGACATCGATCACCGATTGGAGCCGCTCGAAATACAAGCGCTTCATCGACACCGCCGGCGGCTGGGAAGCCTTTCAGGGCATTCTCAGCGCCGCCGCAACCATCGCGACCAAGCATGGCGTCTCGATCTCCAACGTCGCGAGCCGCTGGGTTCTAGAACACGACGCCGTCGCTGCCACAATCGTCGGCGCGCGCATCGGCGAAAACGAGCATCGCGGCGACAATCTCAACGTCTTCTCCTTCGCCCTCGACGAAGAGGATCACGCCGCACTGAACACCGCCTTCGCCAAGACGCAGCCCATTCCCGGCGACTGCGGCGACGAGTATCGCAAGCCGCCATTCCTAACCGCCTCCGGCGATCTCAGCCACCATCTGGATGCCATTCCATCCGTCTACACGGCTCAGCCCGTGCCCGGTCGTCCGGGCCGTTCGCGTGTCTCGTCCGGCAGCATCTGGGAGCCGATCGCCGGCTATAGCCGCGCCGTCAGGGTAGGAGACCGTATCCTCGTTTCCGGCACGACCGCGACGCATGGCACGAACCGCTGCGTGGCATCGGGCGACGCCGGCGCGCAGGCGACCTACATACTCGACAAGATCGCGGCTTCGATATCGGCGCTCGGCGGCAAGATGGAAGACGTCGTCAGGACGCGCATCTATCTGCGTGATGCCAGTCAGTGGGAGCCGGTGTCTCGCGCGCATGGACGGGCTTTCGCTGATGTTTTGCCGGCCAACACGCTGATCGAGGCCGGCAATCTGGTCGGCGAATACGAGGTCGAGATCGAGGCGGAAGCGATCTGCGATTGATGGCGTCGCGCGCTCCGGCGTGACCTTGTCATAAAAGCGCTGCCCACGAGGGGCAGCGACAGCTGTCGTGAACGCGCTAGCTCACATCTTCAGTCGTGCCGCGACAGGAACGCCGAGACGGTGGCGAGGCAGAGTTCCTTCTCCTCGACATGCGGCATGTGGCTCGACCGTTCGAAGAGCACCCACTCGCAGCCGGGAACGCTATCAAGATAGGGCTTGACGACGAGCGGCGTCGCTTCATCGTACTTGCCTGAAATCAGCAACGTCGGCGCTTCGATCCGGCTCAACCGGTCCTCGATCGTCCAGTCTTTCATCGTGCCGATAACGTGGAATTCAGTCGGGCCGTTCATGTTGCGGTAGACGGTGTTGTCCTCGTCCATGATCGCGAAGGTCCGCGCGACTTCGGCGGGCCATGGCGAGACACGGCAGACATGGCGGTCGTAGAAGACCCTTGATGCTGTGATGTATTCAGGATCGGTCAGCGTTCCTGCCTGCTCGTGCTTCAAGAGCGTGTCCTGCACCTCTGTGGGTAACTCCTCGCGCAGGCGATTGGCCTCGGAAACCCAGGTGTGCATGTTGGCCGGAGAGTTGGCGATCACCAGAGCCTTCAGGCCCTTCGGCTTGCGAACGGCATGTTCGGCACCCAGCATGCCACCCCACGACTGGCCGAGGAAAGCGTAGCGATCGGCAATGCCGATATGAGTGAGCAGCGCATCGAGTTCCTCAAGGAACAGTGCCGGCGTCCAGAAATCCGGACCCTTTTCCGGCAGGCGCGTCGAGTTGCCGTTTCCGAGCTGGTCGTAGTGGATGACGGCGCGGCCATCGAGCGCGGCAATACCCTTGAAGGAATCGACATAATCATGGGTGCAGCCAGGCCCGCCATGGGCCACGACCAGCGGCAGCTTGCCGCTGTCGAGTGAACCGGTGATGCGATACCAGGTGCGGTAATCGCGAAACGGCAGGTAGTCTTCCTTCGACGTGACAGCGGTCACTGATAGCTCCATCTTTGGGTATTCGATGGAAAACCATAACGTGGCTGCTGAAACGGCGGCAGCTATCACAAGTTATAGGATGGCCGGTCTTCGAGCAGCCGGTAGTGCGTGGCGCGGACCACGGCCTGCGTGCGGTTCTTGGCGCCGAGTTTCTTGGCGGCGGCATTGAGGTGCATGACGACAGTTGGCACCGAGCGCTCGATGATGCGGGCGATCTCCTTGGCTGAAAGCCCCTCCGCCGAGTAACGCAGGCACTCGCGCTCCCGCTCGGTCAGTCGCGCCTTGCCGGCGCTGCAGGCGTCCGCGTCGAACAGCGGAAAGGCCGCCTCGTGGAAGACGTGGGCCAGTAGGTTGAAATCGGCGATATAGCGCAAAGCCTGCTTCTGGAAGCCCTTCTCGCGACCGTAGCGGATGCCGGTGACGGTCGCGTAGTCGCCGCGCGGCATGTGGATCGGCACCGTCACGCCCGTCGACATGTCTCGCTCGCTGAGATAGCGCGCCACCGGCTCGGTATTCTCGCCCATGAAGCGGTTGATCAGCGTTTCGGCATTGGCATCGTAATTCCAGAAGAACGGCGTCGACGTGCGCAGCGCCACCTGCTGAACCGGATCGATCCGGAAATAACCGCGATTGAACCAATAGTCGTGCATGTCGTCGGAAATGTTGCGCAGCTTCAAGAGCGAGGGGATCATGATCTCGCCGTCCAGATCGTAGGGGATCGGCGTGTAGTCATAGATCAACGCCTCGAAGCCGAGTGTCTTCATTTCCTCGAAGACTTGATCGATACGCCCATCCAAAGTCTGGTGATCGGTGAATTGTGTTTTGATCGCGCGGATATCATCAAGCATGGCCTGCTCCCGGTGAGCGAAGCGCCACCTATCACTTCTTATAGCTGGCGCGAAACGCTGTTTGGGATAAAAATTTAGCCTTGCCCAATTAATGAGCAAGAAGAATCTTTTGCCGGAGACATCAATGTGGCGTGAAATCGAGCCGGACCAGCGATACGACATCGAGGTCGATGGCTTCAAGGTTGTCGCCTATAGCTTCGGAAGCGGCAGCGAAACGGTCCTCTGCCTGAATGGCGGACCCGGCCTCCCCCTGCGATTATCTGCGTGAAGCGCACTCCTGTCTGATCGACAAGGGTTACCGCGTCGTCGCCTTCGACCAGCTGGGAACCGGCGCGTCTGACCGGCCGGATGACGCAGCACTCTGGACCATCGGACGCTACGTCGAGGAGACGGAAACCGTGCGCAAGGCGCTCGGTCTCGGCAAGGTGCATATGCTCGGCCATTCCTGGGGCGGCTGGCTGGCGATCGACTACGCGCTCACCTACCCCGAGAACCTGCAGACGCTGATCCTCGAGGATACCGTCGCAGACATGCCGCATCTCATTCTGGAGCTTGAACGGCTGCGCGCAGCACTCGGTCCCGAGACGGTGGCAATGTTGCAGAAGCACGAGGCGCAGGGCACATACGACCACCCGGAATACCAGGCCGCCGTAACAATTCTCAACTATCGCCACGTCTGTCGCCTGCCGGAATGGCCAGCCCCGGTCCGCCGCTCGCTCGACGATTGGAACATGGGACCCTACGGCACGATGCAGGGACCGAACGAGTTTCTCTATATCGGCAACCTCAAGGACTGGAACCGCATCCCAGACCTGCCTCGCGTTACCGTCCCCACGCTGATCACCACCGGCGAGCATGACGAACTGACGCCGGCCTGCGCGCTGCGCATGAAGCTTGCGCTGCCGAACGCCGAGCTGAAAGTCTTCGCAAACGCCAGCCACATGCCCTTCTACGAGAACCCCGGCGATTATTACCCGGCCCTGCTGGACTTTCTATCGCGGCACAAGGCAAGCTGATGCATAGAAAGCCAACAAGCATCATGCGGATGGAAAGGGGCGATCGCCACAATGCATCGCTATAGATTTGTTCTCACGCGTCCGCTGCAGTTTCTGCCCGTCATTTTCGGCATCAGCGTCATCACCTTCATTCTGGTCCGGCTGATCCCCGGCGACCCCGCGCGCAACATTCTTGGAACTCGCGCAACGCCTGCGGCGATTGCCAATATCCGGGCGCAATATGGCCTCGATGAACCGATGTGGCTGCAGTATTTCTACTTCCTGCGCAATCTCGCCAATGGCGAGATGGGAAAATCCATTCTTTACAAGATCGACGTGCTGAAGCTGATCCTGACGCGCATCGAACCCACCGTCGCGCTGGTGCTCGCAAGCGTGATCCTTTCCGTGCTGATTGCCGTACCTATGGCCGCCGTCGCGGCGCGCAATCGAGGCGATGCGGCAGACCATGCGGTACGGGTGATTTCCACCTTCGGCATCGGCTTCCCGCCGTTCTGGCTCGGTTTGATGCTGATCATCGTCTTCAGCGTGCAACTCGGCATCTTCCCCGTCTCCGGATACGGCGCCACGCTCAGTGAAAAGCTCGCTCACCTAGTGCTTCCCAGCCTGACGATCGCACTGTCGCTTTCCACCGTCCTGACGCGCAGCCTGCGGGCCGCGATGATCGAGGGGCTGAAATCGGATGTCGCAACGGCGGCGCGCGCGCGTGGCATGCCTGAGGGCATCGTCTTCTGGAAGCACGTTCTGCCGAACTCGCTGGTACCAACCATCAACCTTTTGGCAGTCAATATCGGTTGGCTGATCGGCGGCACCGTTGTCGTGGAAAGCGTCTTCGCTTTGCCTGGCATGGGACAGCTTCTGGTGCGCGCCATCTTCTCGCGCGACTATATGGTCGTGCAGGGCGTGGCCATGGTGTTTGCCTGCGCCACCGTTCTCATCAATTTCATCGCCGACATCGTCACCGTCACCGTCGATCCCAGGGTGACGCTATGAGTGCCATCATATCTTCTCCCCCATCCTTCAGCTGGCGGAAATTCATCGGCAAGCGCCCGGCGCTTTGCGTCGGCGCCGGCATCCTGCTGGTTTTTCTGATCCTTGCCATCGGCGCGCCGCTGATCGCGCCCTATGATCCGATCTTCCAGAACGCAGATGTCCGCCTGCAGGCGCCGTCGCTGCTGCATCCCTTCGGCACCGACAATTTCGGCCGCGATATCCTCTCGCGAGTCATCTGGGGAACCCGGATCGACTTGCAGATCGCCATCATCGGCGTGGTCTTCCCCTTCGTCATCGGCACGACGGTCGGCACCATCGCCGGCTTTTTCGGCGGCATTGTCGATGCGCTGTTCATGCGGCTCGTCGACATCATCCTGGCCTTCCCATTCCTGGTGCTGATGCTTTCTATCATCGCGATCCTCGGACCGGGGCTCAGCAGCTTCTACATCGCCATGGCACTGGTCGGCTGGGTCTCTTATGCGCGGCTCATCCGCGCGCAGATGCTGGTGCTGAAGAAGAGCGACTACGCGGTGGCCGCCGTCAGCCTCGGTTTCAGCCGCTTCCGCATCATGTTCCGCCATCTTCTGCCGAACGCCATTGCCGGCTCGATCGTGTTCTCGATGTCCGATGCCGTGCTCGTGCTCCTGAGCGGCGCCGCGGTCAGCTATCTCGGACTTGGCGTTCAGCCGCCGATCGCCGAATGGGGTGTGATGGTGGCCGAGGGCCAGAGCTTCATCACCACGGCGTGGTGGATCACGCTCTTCCCGGGCCTGTCGATCGTCGTCTTCGCTTTCGGTTTCAGCATGCTCGGCGATGCGCTCGGCGAAATTCTCGGGGTCCACGAATGAGCGCTCCCCTTCTTTCCGTTCGCGACCTGACGGTCAAAGCCCATGGCGACGAGACCGTTCGCACGTTAATCGACGGCGTGTCGCTCGATCTCGGTCAGGGTGAAATCCTCGGGCTCGTCGGTGAAAGCGGCTCCGGCAAGAGCCTGTTCTGCCGCTCGCTGATACGGCTGCTGCCCTCTTCCATCTTGAAGATCGATGGGGGGCAGGTGCTGCTAGAGGGCCGCGATCTGACCGGGATTAGCGATGCGGATATGCTTGCCGTACGCGGCGGCGAGATCGGCATGGTCTTCCAGAACCCGACAAGCCATCTCGACCCCGTCATGCGGATCGGCGATCAGATCACCGAAGGCATCCGCTATCATCAGGGGCTGAATGCTCAGGATGCGCGCGCTACCGCGATCGAAATCCTGAAGCAGGTCGGCTTTCCCGATCCGGTCAGACAGTATGACAGCTATCCGCACGAGTTTTCCGGCGGCATGCGACAGCGTGCAATGATCGGCGTGGCCCTGTCGTGCAATCCCAAGATCCTGATTGCCGACGAGCCGACCACCGCTCTCGACGTGACCATCCAGGCGCAGATCCTGCGGCTGCTCATGGATATCCGCGACAAGCGCGGCCTGTCGATCATCCTGATTACCCACGACCTCGGTATCGTCGCCCAGACCTGCGATCGCATCGCCGTTCTGCGCGGCGGCCAGCTTCTGGAACAGGGACCGAAGCGGGCGATCCTGACGCATCCGCAGCACCCCTACACGGTGAGCCTGATCGCCAGCCACCCATCGATGCCCGAGGAGGCAGCGGCACCACCGGCGGCAACCGAGCCGGCAAGACATGCGGTCCCGCCGCTCTTGGAAATCGACGACCTGCATGTCCGCTTCAATACTGGCGGCAGCCTATTCAAGGGCAGTGCAAAGACGGTCAGCGCGGTGGCGGGTGTCAGCCTGCGGGTCATGCCTGGTGAAAGCGTCGGCATCGTCGGCGAATCCGGCAGCGGCAAGAGTACGCTGGCGCGCGCCATCCTCGGCTTGACGCCGCTGTCGTCAGGACATGTCACCTTCGACGGCATCGATCTCGCGCAGCAGAGGACGGCGGGCTTAGCGAGAATTCGCCGCGAGGCCGCGATGGTGTTTCAGGACCCGTTCAACGCACTAAACCCGCGCATGACGATCGGGCAGACGCTGTCGGAGGTCCTGAAAGTCCAGGGCAAGGTCGCCTCTTCGGCCATTCCCGAACGTATAAACGAACTGCTCGACCTCGTCGGCCTTGAGCGAGAATTCGCCGGCCGCAAGCCGCGCAGCATGAGCGGCGGTCAGTGCCAGCGCGCCGGTATCGCGCGCGCGCTGGCCGTCGACCCGAAGATGATCATCGCCGATGAGTGCGTGGCTGCTCTCGACGTCACCATTCAGGCGCAGATCGTTGAGCTGTTCCAGGAGCTGAAAGCGAAGATGCAGCTGACGCTCCTCTTCATCGCGCATGACCTCGCCATCGTCCGCAATCTCTGTGAACGCGTCGTGGTCATGTATCGCGGCGAGATCGTCGAGGAGGGGCGTTCGGCCGACGTCTTCGCGCGACCGCAGCACGCCTATACCGCGGCACTGATCGCCGCCATTCCCGACATCGACCCCGACAAGCGCCTCCTCGGCGACGCCTCCGCCGCCGAGCGCGAGAACAACTTCATACCGCCGCAACCGAAGAAACATTCGCGATAACAACAAGGGAACACAGAGATGAAAAACAGATGGAAAACCGTAGGCCTCGCAGCCATCATGGCCGGCCTGACACTGAGCGCCAGCTATGCGGAAGCAGCCGGTGTGCTGACGATCGGGCGCCGCGAGGATTCGACGACGTTCGATCCCATCAAGACGGCGCAGAACATCGACAACTGGGTCTTCTCCAACGTCTATGACGTCCTCGTGCGCGTCGACAAGACCGGCACCAAACTGGAGCCCGGTCTAGCCGAGAGCTGGACGACCTCCGACGACGGCCTCACCTACACCTTCAAGCTCCGTGACGCGAAGTTTTCCGACGGCTCGCCGCTGACCGCCGAAGACGCGGCCTATAGTCTGCTGCGCATCCGCGACGATGCCGCTTCGCTGTGGGGCGATTCCTACAAGGTCATCGACACGGCTGTTGCCACCGACGCGCATACGCTCACGATCAAACTGAAGAACCGTTCCGCACCCTTCCTGTCGACGCTGGCCTTGCCCAACGCATCGGTCATCTCCAAGAAGGGAATGGAAACGCTGGGACCAGACGCCTACGCTGAAAAGCCGATCGCGTCGGGCGCTTTCACCGTCGAGGAATGGCGCCGCGGCGACCGCGTCATCCTGAAGAAGAACCCCAACTTCTGGGAAGCAGACCGCGTCAAGCTCGATGGCGTCGAGTGGGTTTCCGTTCCCGACGACAATACGCGCATGCTGAACGTCCAAGCCGGCCAGCTCGACACGGCAATCTTCGTGCCCTTCTCGCGCGTCGAGGAGATGAAGAAGGACCCGAACCTCAACGTCGATATCGACGCCTCGACCCGCGAAGACCACCTGCTGATCAACCACGCGCATGGTGCGCTTGGAAAGAAGGAAGTGCGTCAGGCGCTCGACATGGCGATCGACAAGAAGGCGATCGTCGACGCCGTCACCTTCGGTCAGGGCACGGTTGCCAACTCCTACATTCCGAAGGGCGCGCTCTATCATTACGCTGACAACCTGCAGCGGCCCTACGATCCGGCCAAGGCAAAGGAAATGCTGGCGGCCGCCGGCGAGCCAAGCCTGACGCTCAACTACCTCGTGCGCGCAGGCGATGAAGTCGACGAACAGATCGCTGTTCTCCTGCAGCAGCAGCTACAGAAGGCAGGCATCACCGCCAACCTACAGAAGGTCGATGCCAGCCAGGAATGGGACATGACCGTTGCCGGCGACTACGACATTTCGGTTAACTACTGGACCAACGACATTCTCGACCCGGACCAGAAGACCACCTTCGTGCTTGGCCATGACAGCAACAACAATTACATGACCAACTACAAGAGTGATGCGGTAAAGGACCTAGTCGCCAAGGCGCGCCTGGAGCTCGATCCGAAGAAGCGCGAAGCGATGTATGTCGATATCCAGAAGATGGCCAAGGAAGATGTCAACTGGATCGACCTCTACTACAGCCCGTACATCAACGTCTCGCGCAAGAACATCGAGAATTTCTACCAGAACCCGCTTGGCCGCTTCTTCCTCGAAGACACGGTCAAGAACTGAGATCGGTGGAGCTTAGCTCTTAAAGAATGACGGCCGCTGTAGGTTCCTGCAGCAGCCGTTCGGTATCAGGAGTTACGCCGCCGAACCCAGTGCGGGGCGAACAAGACGATCGCCCTTATCCGGCGCCGGCGGCTCGGCCGCGTTCAAATAGAACCTCGCAGGCGCCGTCAGCGAGAACCAGAGGCAGGCTCCCAGCATGAAATAGGCGCTCGTGATATCGTCGACAGGCTTTGCGAGCGGCAGAACCAGCGCGCCAACGAGCACCGCGAGCCTAAGAGCCCACTCGTTCTCGCGCTTCTGCAAGGCGGTGGCGCGCAGGGCCTTGTAGTCTTTCAAATCATAATCGGCCGATGCCGCGCTTGCCTTGTAGAGCTTCAGCGCGGATGGCAGCGCGAGCATGACGAGCGCAGCCTCGCTCAGCCACAGCGCTTCGCCCGCCAAGCATTGCATGGCCGCGATGAGCAGAAACGCGATGGAGAGCAGGTTCCAGACCGGTTCGAGAAGATCAGGTCGCTGGCCTGTGCGGCCGTGCCAGAGTTTCATGACCGTTGCGGCGCCGTGCAGCAGCGGTTCATCAATGTAACGATTTATCCAATTCATGCGCTCGCCCAAGACGCGTTGCCGACGCTTTCTCATCAGCAAAAGAATGGGTCGGCATCATGGCGCTGGCATCATGTTTGCGACGATTGCACAAGATTCAACGCGCGCGATGCCGGCAGGCATCACGTGCGTCGAAGATCCAATCCGCCCGGATCAACCGGTTAGCGGCAACGTGCCTCGTAGGTGCGGCCATAGCGGTCGCGATAGACGCAGTAGCCGCGACGTTCCTGCGATTGGCCGATCAAGGCACCCACCGCACCACCGGCGACAGCACCGACGGCCGCGCCGCCCCAGCTGTTGGTTGCCACGCCACCGATGACAGCGCCGGTCCCCGCACCAATCGCCGTGCCTTGTTCGGTCGCGGTGCACGACGCAAGACTGCCTGCCACTGCGGTTACCAACAGAATAGCTCTGATCATTATTTCACTCCTCGGCTCATCCTCTACCGTGAAGTAAACAATTGACGTGGCTTTTCGTTCCACGATCGTTTTCGCGCCACGCACGACAGCCCGGCACGACCCCGGAAAATACGGTGCACGATGACGGAACAAGTCACCCCTTCAAGCGTTACGGCCACGTCAAATATCAAGCGGGGCGCCGGACAGCAGAATGACAGAATTCCATCCCATCGCCGATCGACTGAAGGCGTCTAAGGCAACCGAGTTCCTGAAACGCGCAACCCGCAAAACAGAAGCTTCTCTTCCCGCTTTGCCGGGCGGCATCATTCGGCAGCGACGCAACGCTTGGCAGGTCGGCAAGGTAGAGAAGGCCGCTTTCCTGATCGATGGCGCCGCCTATTTTCTGGCGCTTGACCAGGCGCTTCGCAAGGCCGTTCATACGATCTGGATCGTCGGCTGGGACTTCAACCCGGATATCAGGCTCAGACCCCATCAAAGCTCCGAAACGCTTGGTGAGCTTCTCCTGTCGCTCGCCGATGAGAAGCCGGATCTGCGCATCCGCATACTGGTATGGGGCATGGGGCCGATCTATTCCGGTAAATCGCTGCGTCTCTTCCGCGAGAGCGAATTCTCCGCCCACCCGCAGATCAGCATGCGCTTCGATCTGCGCCACCCGATCCGCGGCTGCCATCACCAGAAGCTCGTCTCGATCGACGACAATCTGGCTTTCCTCGGCGGTATCGACTTGACCGCCAGACGATGGGACGAGCCGGATCACAAGATGACCAGCACGCTGCGGAAATCGCCGGATGGTACGCCTTATGATCCCGTGCACGACTTGCAGTCGATGGTATCCGGCCACGCGGCCCAGCTGATCGGCGATGTCGCCCGCAGGCGATGGAAGCGTGCCACGGGCGAGCGCCCGGCGCCGGCGCCAGCAGGCGGCGCCTCATGGCCGGCAAGCGTCAGCGCCGACCTTGCGGACGCAACCGCCGCGATCGCGCTGACGGAGCCCGGACTGATCGGCAAGCGCGGCCACTACGAAGCCTTTCGCCTGACACGCGATGCAATCAAGGCCGCGCGCAGGCTGATTTACATCGAGACCCAGTATCTCGCGTCTTTCGGCGTCGCCCGCACCATTGCCAAGCGATTGAAGGAGAGCGACGGCCCGGAGGTCACCGTTCTCGTCACCAAGAGTTCGCACGGTTTTCTCGAAAAACTAACGATGGGCAACAACCGCGACAGACTGATCCGCCGGCTGAAGCGCATCGACCAATATGACCGGCTGCGGGTCATGTATGCCGTGGTGCCCGACAAGCAGGGCGGCGAGAAGGAGCTGGTCATCCACTCCAAGCTACTGATCGTCGACGACCATTTCATTCGCATCGGCTCATCCAACCTGAACAACCGCTCCGAGGGGCTGGATACGGAATGCGATCTGGCGATTGAAGCCTCGACCGACGCACATCGTGAGGCAATTTCAACGCTGCGCTACCGGCTGCTGGCGGAGCATCTGGAGACGACGCCGGAGACCGTGCGCGAGACCGAACGCAGCATGCGGTCGCTGAATGCCGCGGTGGACGCGCTGAATGTTGGCAAGCGTGGGCTGAGGCACTTCGCGATCGATGTCTCCAAAGGAGAGACATCGCCGCTGACGGGCACCACGCTCGTCGACCCGCGACGCCCCTACTGGCCGCTACAGAAGCTGCGCCTGCGCGTCGGACGGCTGGCCGCCGCGATCTTCTGATACCGCCTTGCCGCGCTTGCGCAGCACCACCTCGCTGATCGCCAAGACGGGAATGCCGATCAACAGCGGCACGATGAAGTAGATCACGCGAAACGCCACCAGCGCGCCGATCGACGCCGCACCCGGCAGGACATGGCTGACTGTGGCCTCAAGCACGCCGAGGCCACCCGGCACATGGGTAAGGAGGATGGCGATGTTGGCGAGCACGAAGGCCGTCGCCGTCTGCACGAAGCTGACATCGCCCTGCGCCGCTAACATCTGGTGAAGGCAGGCGGCGACAAAAACGAAGTTTAGCGTGCCGATGACGACCTGACCGATTGCAAGCTCGAGACGCGGCATCTCGAAGCTCCACTTCCACAGGCGCAACGGCGCACGAACAGTCGCGGCGAGAAGGACATAGGCGGCTGGGAGGGCAAGGCAGGCCAGGGCCAGCATGAACAGACCATCGGCGCTCATGGCGAGCAAGTTTGCCGCATCGCTTGGATTGATCAGGAGCGCCAGCCCCGCAAGGACCGAGAGCCCGATGCCCACGGTGATGCCGCAAAACAGGATGACCTTCGCCACTTCCTCGGCACTCAGGCCCCAACGCGCATAATAGCGATAGCGAACCGCGCCGCTGCTCAAGGCGGCGACGCCGAGATTGTGGCCGATGGAAAGACCGGTGAAGGAGGCAATCGCCGCCTTCGGATAGCTCAACGGCTTTCCCGCGTACCGCAGCCCCATCCAATCGAAGCCCGTCAGGCACAGGTACGAGAGTGTTGCGAAGCCCAGGCCGTACAACAGCCGTGAGACGGGGATGGCGGCGATTGACCGCGTGATCTCATCGATCGAATAGCGACTGAAGACCTTATAGAGGAGATAGGCCGCGAGAAGCAGTCCGAGAGCCAGGGTTGTATTGATGAGGACACGCTTCGCCGACATGAAGATTCCATTCCGATTGATCTTTCAGTAATGGAACGAAACAGGATGAAATCGGGTTCCCTGTCGATGAGCGCATCGACAGACACTTCGCACCGAAATGAAGACCGGGAACTGAGAATCCTCACCTACAATGTGCACAGCTGCATCGGCACTGACCGGCTGCTCGACCCTGGCAGGGTCGCCGACGTGATCGCGCAATCGGGTGCCGACATCATCGCGCTTCAAGAGCTCGATGTCGGCCGCAAGCGAACCGGCGGCATCGACCAGGCGCATATGATCGCAACCCTTTTGAAGATGGAGGCCCATTTTCACCCGGCTCTTAATGTGCAGGAAGAAAAGTACGGCGATGCCATACTGACCGCCCTGCCGACACGGCTGATGAAGGCCGGCCCCCTGCCCTCGGTCGGCGAGACGCGGGGGGCGATCTGGACGCAGGTGGATGCAGGTGGACGAAAGCTCAACGTGCTGAACACCCATCTCGGCCTGCGCAACATCGACCGTATAAAGCAGGTGCGGACGCTGCTCTCGGACGAGTGGATCGGGAGCCCGGATTTTCACGCGGCACCGTGCGTTATCTGCGGCGACCTCAATGCACGAGCGTCATCGCCGGCCTACACGATGTTGGCCGGCCTGTTTCGCGACGCTCAGCTGAACATGGCGGAACGCCCGAGGCCGACTTTTCCGTCCCGCTTTCCACTGCTGCGGATCGATCACGTGTTTCTATCGTACGACCTCAAAGTCAGCGCCGCCAGTGTAATCTCCACGCCGCTGGCAAAGCGCGCCTCTGATCACCGGCCGTTGCTGATCACTCTGAAATTCTAACCGCCTCGAACGTGTCAGGAAATTGCATGGGAACAAAAGGCGCGCTGGCGCTGTTGCTGTGTCGCGATCCCACCAGAGGCGACAGATGCACATACCGACATCGACCTACAGGCTGCAATTTCGAGATGGCATGACCTTCGACACTGCCATCGATTTCATCCCCTGCCTGAAATCACTCGGCATCAGCCATCTTTATGCATCGCCGATCTTCACTGCCACCTCGGGATCGACGCATGGCTACGACGTCACCGATTGCAACGAGATCGATCCCGCGATCGGCGGACGCGAGGGCTTCGAGCGCCTGAGCGCCGCACTGAAAGCCGAGCGCCTCGGCCTGATCCTCGACATCGTGCCGAACCACATGGCGGCCTCGACCGAGAACGCCTGGTGGGCGGATGTTCTGAAATTTGGCGCGGACAGCAAATATGCTGATCATTTCGATATCGATTGGAACCAGCGGCTGACGCTGCCGATCCTCGGAAAGAGCTTCAACGACGCACTCGCCGATGGCGAGTTCGAGTTGCAACGCGATCCGCAAACCGGCGATTGGTCGCTCGCCTATTTCGAGACCCGATTGCCGCTCAACCTGGATAGCACCGCGCCATTATCAGGCGACCTGAAAGATCGCTCGCAGATATCGAGCGTTCACGATCAGCAATCCTGGCAGCTGACTTTCTGGCAGGATGCCGCGAAGACGCTCAGCTATCGGCGCTTCTTCGAAGTCACCGGACTGGTTGGGCTGCGTGTCGAGGACGAGCACGTCTTTGCCGACAGCCATGCGCTGGTGCTCGACTTGGTGCGCGCCGGCCACGTGCAGGGGCTGCGGCTCGATCACATTGACGGGCTCGCCGATCCCTCTGCCTATCTCGACCGCCTGCGTGCGACCGTGGGCCCCGAGATTTATATCGTCGCCGAGAAGATTGTCGGGCATGGAGAGACACTGCCGGCCGACTGGCCGATCGAAGGCACAACCGGATACGAGTTCATCTCGGCGCTCAGCAATCTCTTCATCGATCCCGATGGCATGCGCGAATTTCGCCATGCCTATGCCAATCTCTCGCCGGATGCGGCCGATTTCACCACAGGTCTACGCCAGGCAAAGTTGCTGATGGTCGAGCGCAACTTCGAGGGCGAGACAAATCGGCTTGTGGCGATCGCGCATTCGCTTCTGGCCGATCAGGACGAACAGCGGCTTGCATCCGCCATCAAGGAACTGCTCGTCGCGTTTCCCTTCTATCGCACCTATGGCCGTGCCGGAAAATTGTCGGACAGCGATCGCCTGCTCATTGAGCAGGCCGTTGGCGATGCCGCGCAGCAAACCGGAGACCGCGATGCGTTGGACGCCGTAGCGATGCTCCTCGATGGCGGCCCTCGCACAGAAGAATTCCAGCGACGCTTCCAGCAGTTGAGTGGCCCGATCATGGCCAAGGCCATGGAAGACACACTGTTTTATCGCCACAACTTGCTTCTTGGCGCCAACGAAGTCGGCGGCGAGCCGGGTCGGCCGGCGGGCGGCGTCGATGCATTTCATGAGTTGATGCAGCAAAGGGCAAAGCAGCAGCCAAACGGCCTGTCGGCCACCTCCACCCACGACACCAAGCGCGGCGAGGACGCCCGCGCCCGCCTTTACGTTCTGAGCGAGGAACCTGATGTATGGCGGCTAGGGGTAGAACGCTGGCGTGACATGAACCGCGGCCACCTGACCGAGTTGCCGGCAGGCCTGACGCCCGACGCCAATGTCGAATGGATGCTCTACCAGGCATTGGCCGGCATATGGCCGGAGGAGTTTCGCGATGGCGCTGCCGGAGCACTGACAGATCGTTTCGTCGCCTATGCCGAGAAGGCAGTGCGCGAGGCAAAGCTTGTGACGGACTGGAATGCGCCGCACGAACAATACGAGAAGGCAGTCAAGAGCTATGCGGCCGCGCTCACCGCCTCCGCCAGCCTGACCTTCCACGAGGACTTCGCCGAAACGCTCCGGCCAGTGATGGCCGCAGGCTACCTGAACAGCCTGTCGCAAACGCTGATCAAGCTGACGGCCCCCGGCGTGCCCGATATCTATCAGGGCTCGGAAGCTTGCGACTTCAGCCTCGTCGATCCTGACAACCGGCGCCAGATCAACACGGCGGAACTCGCCCGCCTGCTGGCAACGCGGGACCCGATTTCGGAGCTGACCGTTCCAGCACTCAAACAGCGCATAATCCAGATTGGCCTCAATCTGCGCAAACGCCTGCCTGCCCTGTTTGCCGAGGGAGATTATGTGCCTGTGTCGGTGACGGGCAGCCGCCGTCGCCATGTCATCGCATACGCTCGGCGGCTGCGCGATACGTTCACCATCACGGTGACCCCGCGCATGATGATGGGGCAGCTGGAGCCTGGAAAGCTCTTTGCCGGCCCCGAATTCTGGGACGACACCGCCATCATCCTGCCCGCGGGGCTACAGGGTTCGATACGTGATCTCCTGACTGAGCGGTCGATCGACACCGCCGCGTCGATCCCCGTGGCGAAGCTCCTGGGAAGGCGACCGGTCGCTTTGCTGCAAGTTGAGTGACCTGTTCAGCGGTATGGATAACTCAACCGTGACAAACCGCCACTCCGTCGGTCGCGAACTTTTCGCCCGCGCCCGCGTTGAGTGCAGCCAATCCCATTTGTCGAAAGGCCTCGCGTGACTGATATGCAATTCGGACCCGTCATTTCCGACAGGGGCGTGGTTTTCCGCCTTTGGGCGCCTCTTCTCGACAGCGTCCGCCTGAAGCTGGAAGACCAGGAACCCCGACCCATGCGCCAACTCGCCGACGGCTGGCACGAGGTGGAGGTCGCCGGCGTCGGCGCAGGCGCGCTTTACCGGTTTGTTCTTCCCGAAGGCCTGCAGGTGCCCGATCCGGCCTCACGCTTTCAGCCGCACGATGTGCACGGGTTCAGCGAGGTCGTCGATCTCACGGACCACTACTGGAAAGCCGAAACCTGGCCTGGGCGCCCGTGGGAAGAAACCGTCCTCTACGAACTGCACGTCGGCACCTTCACCGAAGAGGGCACCTTCCTCGCGGCAATCGGGCGTCTCGATCATCTCGCGCGGCTAGGCGTGACGGCGATCCAGCTCATGCCCGTTGCCGATTTTCCGGGACGTTATGGCTGGGACTACGACGGTGTGCTGCCCTATGCGCCCGACGGCAGCTATGGCAGGCCCGAGTATCTAATGGCGCTCATCGATGCTGCCCACGAACGCGGAATCTCGGTCTTCCTTGACGTCGTCTACAATCACTTCGGCCCCGACGGCAATTATCTGCCCCTCTATGCGCCGCTGTTCACCGACCGGCACAAGACACCGTGGGGCAAAGGCATCGATTATGATGGTGCGATGGCGCGGCCGATGCGCGAATTTGTCATTCAGAACGCCATCTACTGGATCACCGTCTTCAGGCTCGACGGGCTGCGACTGGATGCCGTTCACGCCATCAATGACGACAGCGAGGAACATCTGCTGCTGGAACTCGCACGGCGCGTGCGCGCCGCCGCTGGCGTTCGCCATGTTCACCTGATTGTCGAGAACGAGGAAAACGACAGCGATCTCCTGAAGCGCATGAGCGATGGCAAAACAGGTCTGTTCACGGCACAATGGAACGACGACATCCACCACACGCTGCACATCGCCGCCACCGGCGAGCGCTTCGGCTATTACGCCGATTACGCTGATAATGGCGAAGCGCTTGCGCGTTCGCTCGCGGAAGGCTTTGTATTTCAGGGCCAGCACATGCCCTATCGCGGCGAAAACCGGGGCAAGAGCACGAGCGAACTGCCGCCTACGGCGTTAGTCTCCTTCATCCAGAACCATGACCAGATCGGCAACCGGGCGATGGGCGACCGGATCATCGCCGCGCAGCCCGTTCACGTCATAAAGTCGATGGCAGCGGTCTATCTGCTCGCGCCGCAAATACCGATGTTGTTCATGGGTGAGGAATGGGGGGCGCGCGACGCATTCCCCTATTTCTGCGACCTCAATGAAGAGCTGAACGAGATGGTGCGAAAAGGGCGCCGCGAGGAGCTCTCGCGACTGCCGGGCTTCGATACGGATGATCTGCTGGACCCGACCGCGCCATCGACGTTCGAGATGGCCAAGCTCGATTGGTCTGCCGTCACCGATCCCCACTGCGCCGACATGCGCGACTTCTACGCCTCGCTGCTTGCGATCCGCCACAAGAAGATCGTCCCGCTTCTGGCAGGGATGCGCCGCGGCGAAATCGTCGCCGGATCGGACTTTTCGGCCGTCGCCGCCGATTGGTCGTTGGCGAGCGGCGGCCGGTTGTGCCTGCGGGCGAACCTTGGAGAGGAAACGATTGCGATGGACCCGATGACGGATGGGGCAGAGGCAATCTTCGGCCTTGACGCGTCATCTGGCAGTAACCTGTCGCCGTGGTCAGTCTGCTGGAGCGTAAGCCGCGAGTGACGAACCATTATCAGGCTTTCCATAGGCCGAAGACGCAGCCTTTCAAGGCAAGGATTTCAGCCAACCCAGCACACGGGCCTCTTCCGCATCCATCCATTTCAGCAGTCGCTTGCTTCGTGTCGGCCTCGCGCGCAACAGCTGGCCCAATCTGCCGGCCTTGAACTCGTCGAACACAGCGGGATGAATGTAGGACGAGCGGCACACCGCGCGCGTATTGACGAGCATGGCGGCAATGGCGTCGATCACTTCGTTCATTTGTCGCGCGAGCGCGGCCTCGGTGGCGGCAACCTCCAGGGGTGTAAAGGCAGTGACGGCCGCGCAGGTCGCGCCCCATGTCCGGAACTGGCGGGAGCTGAACTCGGCGCCGGATACATCCCGGATATACTCGTTGACGTCCTGCGACGATATTTGCCGGCGGGTCCCGTCTTCGCAGACATACTGGAACAATTGTTGTCCCGGTAATTCCTGCAGGCTGCGGACAACGCGCGCGATGCGCCTATCCGTGTGCACCAGGTTCCACTCCTTGCCGGATTTTCCCTTAAAGCGGAACTTCACCTTGGAGCCGTCGATCTTGACGTGTCGGCGGCGCAAGGTCGTCAGGCCGAAGGAGCCGTTATCCTCAGCGTATGCCGCATTCCCGATGCGGATGTAGAGATTGTCGAGCATCCAGACGACGGTGGCCAGTGCCTTGTCCATCGTCGGCGCGCGGGCTCGCAAATCGGTGTCTACTCGCGCTCGTATTTCAGGCAGGCGCTCACCGAAGTCGAGTAGCTGGTCGAACTTGGCACGTGCCCGCTCCGAATGCCATTCCGGATGATAGCGATACTGCCTCCGCCCTCGCACATCGATGCCGATCGCCTGCAGATGCGAGAGAGGATTGGGCGATATGCGAACGTCGACATAGGCCGGCGGAATCGCTAATTTATTCAGCCGCAAAATTTCCGCGCTATCCGTGATCCTGCCGCCATCGGGAGCGTAGTAGAGGAAACCATTTTTTCCTGCCTTACGCGTGATGCCACTCTCGATATCCGTGGTGTAAACCAGTCGAGACGAGGCCAATGCCGCGACAGGGAAATCCGGTTGCTTGATCGTCTGGTCCATGGGGCAGTAACCCCGTGATCAGGGATCCAGTTCCCTTCACGACCTGAGCTGTTCAATGAATTGTGCATGGTGCATTTGGTCGATCTGGCGGCCGCTATTTGCATCGCTCAATGGCGGTCGATGCGAGATACAAAGCAACAAAGACGTATTGACGCAGATATTCGAGCAGAATCCGAACATAACGCTCGCGCTAAGTAATCAAAACGAAGTACAAACCGCTTTTCTGCGTACCACTGATTGCCGTCGTTTCCTGCAGAACGAAAGATGGCACCATGGCCACTCGTCAGGGGATGTGTGGCAGATGATTAAAGTACGCGGTCGTAATAACAGTTATCTCAGTGCGTTCGGCGGGGCCACGACAGTCTATGCCGCGGCCCAAACCTGGAGTACTGGCGCTGCGCCCACCGCTTCAGATGCTACAAGTGCTCAACCGAACACAACGGCCACGGCGTTCCAGGTATCCGCGAATGGTGCTGCGACAACCACCGCAGCTACATTCAGTTCCGCTAGTGATGCCGCTTCGACCACAACCTCGGCGACCTCAGCGCTCATCGACACGTCCACGGCGACAATGTCGACCAACGAGCCACGGACGGTTTTGCCGGCGGATGCGGCTCCTATGCCCGCCCGCCTCGCGACAGCAAGCGCGAGCATAGTTCTTCCAAACAGCAGCGCTCCTTCGTCATCGGTCGATGCCTCCACCTCGTCAGTTGAGGCTGTCGCTCCCACCGCTTTAGCGGTCTTGCGTACGGCCTCTGCGACGGCGGCATCAACGGCTGTGGCATCGGCAGAAAGCACAAGCGAGCCGACCGCGACGACAACCGCGCTGATGGCACCGGCGGCCGTTGCGGCCACGCCGAACAAGATCGCTCTTGAGAACATGAAGCAAGGCACGGCGCGTAGCGAATGGGCGCTCGAAGGAGACGGCAATGGCACCATTCAGGGCTTCGCTACCGAGATCAGCTCCAACATCGGGCAGACCGTCGATTTCAAGATCGCGACGGATTCGACGCACTACCGCATCGATATCTATCGCATGGGCTATTACGGCGGTGATGGAGCCCGCAAGGTCGCGTCCATCGACAAATCTCTAACGACCGCTCAGATCCAGCCACACCCGATCGTTGACATGTCGCTTGGCCTGATCGACTGCGGTAACTGGTCGGTGTCGGCCAGCTGGGAGATTCCAGCAGACGCTGTATCTGGCGTCTACTTCGCCAAGCTCGTTCGCGAAGATGGTGTCGAGGACGCCGGCATCATCCCGTTTATCGTGCGCGATGACGCCTCAGCGAGCGATATCGTCTTCCAGACGTCGGACACGACATGGCAGGCTTACAACGCCTGGGGCGGCGCTAGCCTCTACTACGGCGAAGTGCCCGTCGATCCTGCCGACATGATTGGCTATCTGCCTCCGAATTGCAGCTGTGGCCTGACAGCGATCGGCCGCGCTTCGGCGGTCAGCTACAACCGACCGATCATCACCAACACCAGCCCGGTCGGCGGCAGTCACGATTACATCTTCGGTGTCGAAGCCTCCGCAATCTCTTGGCTAGAGCAAAACGGCTACGACGTTTCCTACATCTCTGGCGTCGATTCAGCCCGAAGCGGCAGCCTACTCCTGAACCACGACGCATTCCTGTCCGTCGGCCACGACGAATACTGGTCGGCCGAGCAGCGCGCCAACGTGGAAGCGGCGCGCGACAGCGGCGTCAACCTTGCCTTCTGGAGCGGAAACGAGGTCTATTGGAAGATCCGCTGGGAAACCAGCATTGACGGCAACGGCACGCCTTATCGCACGATGGTCTGCTACAAGGAGACATGGGGAACCAGCAGCGACCCGAGCAGTATCGGCACCGGCACTTGGCGTGATCCACGCTATGCCGATCCGGGCCAGGAGCCGGAGAATTCGCTGACGGGCACGATGTTCACCGTAGACAGCTACCGGCAGGATACGATCACCATCCCTTACGACTATTCGCAACTGCGCTTCTGGCGCAACACCGACGTTGCCAACCTGCAGCCGGGTGAAACCTACAGCTTGGTGCAGAACCTTCTCGGCTACGAGTGGGATTCCGACGTGGAGAACGGCTTCCGGCCGGCGGGCCTGATCAATCTGTCGCTCTCCAGCGTATCCGTAGACACCTACCTGCGAGACTACGGAACGACCGTTGGTAGCGCGATCGCGACGCACAGTCTGACCATGTATCGCGCCGAAAGCGGCGCGCTGGTCTTCGGGGCTGGAACTGTATTCTGGTCATGGGGTTTGAACGCCGATCACGAGGGTCCCGCCACGCCGACCGATCCGAATGTCCAGCAGGCCATGGTCAATATGTTCGCCGACATGGGCATCCAGCCGACGACGCTCGACGCCAGCTTGGTTCTCGCCACACAATCGACAGATAATCTCAAGCCAACCTCGACCATCACTTCACCGACACTCGGCGGCAGTTTCCTCGAAGGCCAGCACGTCACTGTGACTGGAACCGCAATGGATTTCGGCGGCGGCATCATCGCCGGTGTCGAAGTCTCGACCGATGGCGGGCAGCACTGGTTCAAGGCCACCGGTCGGGAAAACTGGAGCTACAATTGGGTCGTCCAGGCAAGCGGCACTTACACGATCATGTCACGGGCGGTGGATGACAGTGTCAATCTGGAGGCTCCATCAGCCGGCACCCAGGTGACTGTTTCGTTGCCCCAGACGCAAGGTCTCTGGACGCTTGCATCGAAGCCTACGACCGAAACGGCTATCGACCGTGATCCGGTCGAGCTTGGTGTCCGCTTCCAATCGACCACGGGCGGTTTCGTGCAGGGCATCCGCTTCTACAAGGGCTTCTATAACATCGGCGAACACGTCGTCAGCCTCTGGAACGCCGATGGCACGCTCCTCGCAACCGGTATTTCCACGAACGAGTCTCTCTCGGGCTGGCAAACCGTGATGTTCTCGAGCCCCGTGCAGATCACGGCGGGAACGACGTATACCGCCTCGTACCACAGCAACGGCTATTTCTCAGTCACAGAGAATTACTTCGGATCGACATATAGCAACGGCCTCTTGAAGACCGTCGATGGAGGCGGTGTTTATTCTTACAGCCCCACCTCCGTTTTCCCGACCCTCAATCCAAGCGGCTCGAACTACTGGGTCGACGTCGTGTTCGACGCTGGCGCCAACACCGCCCCTGTCGCCAACGACGACGGCGGTTTCACGATCGGGCGCAACGGTTCCCTGACGCTGTCGATCGCGGCTCTGACCGCAAACGACACCGATGCGAATGGCGACGCTCTGACGATAACCGCAGTCGGCAATGCCGTGAACGGGACGGTATCTTTGAACACCCAGACCGGAACAGTGGTGTTCACGCCGACCGCTGGCTACACCGGCCCTGCGACGTTTACCTACACTTTGTCGGACGGACGCAATGGTACCAGCCAGGGCAATGTCAGCCTGACGGTGCAAGAGGGGCCCGCAGGCGTCGGGCTGTTTACCGCCGCCGAAGGACCGACCGGCTCGGCAATTCACGATACGACGCCGGTGGAACTCGGAATGAAGTTTGTCTCATCCGCGAGTGGCACGATCACCGGCATCAGCTTCTATAAGGCCGCCGGCGATACCGGCGCTCATACCGGATCAATCTGGACCGCAGACGGGCAGCTCGTCGGGACTGTAAACTTCGCCAATGAATCGCTGAGCGGCTGGCAAACCGCGACGTTCAGCAGCGCGATCCAGATTGCCGCCGGCGTCACCTACATTGCGTCGTATCATACGACCGGCTCCTACGTCGCGACCACGAATTACTTCTCGACCGATCACACCAACGGCGTTCTAACCGGGCTTTCAAGTGCCGCAAGCGGTGGCAATGGCCTTTACAGCTACGGTGCGAGTTCGCTTTTCCCGACCTCCAGCTATCAGGCATCGAACTACTGGGTGGATGTCGTCTTCAACCAGTCGACGGTCAGCAATACGGCACCGGTCGCCGCAAACGACAACGGGCTCCAGGCCTATTCAAACACCGCCCTATCGATCGCCGCTGCCACGCTTCTTGCAAACGACACTGACGCGGACGGAGATTTGCTTTCGATAACGGGCGTGAGCGCGGCGGCGAACGGCATCGTTACTTTCAACAGCCAGACGAATTCCGTGATCTTCACGGCAGCGAGCGGCTATGTAGGCGCCGCAAGCTTCACCTACACGATCTCGGACGGGCGCGGCGGCACGGCATCGGCGCAAGTAAACCTGACGGTCAGCCAGCCAAACACCCCACCGACGACATCGAGCTTGTTCTCATCTTCGCAGACGCCCACGATCGCCGCCGACAGCGATTCGAGCTCCGTCGAACTCGGCGTCAGGTTCGTGGCGTCCGCCGGCGGGCAGATCACCGCTCTGCGCTATTACAAGAGCGCTCAGGATACCGGAACCCATGTCGGTTCGCTCTGGAGCAGCACGGGCACCTTGCTCGCCTCTGCGGTCTTTACCAACGAGACGGCGAGCGGGTGGCAAACGGTCACGCTCAGTGCACCGATCACCATCACCGCAGGCACGACCTACGTCGCTAGCTACCACTCCAACGGATATTATGCAGCCACGCCGAACTATTTCACGGCCGACTATTCGAATGGCGGGCTGACGGTGCCAAACGGCAGTAACGGCGTCTATTCCTATGGCTCGACAAGCCTGTTCCCAACGGCAAGCTACAATGCGACAAACTACTGGGTTGACGTCGTCTATCAGAGCAGCACACCAACGGTGGCCAACACCGCGCCGCTCGCGGTGGACGACACAGGCTTTTCGACAACACCGGGCGCCACGCTTACGATCCAGGCAGCGGCCCTGCTTGCCAACGACACGGATGCTGATGGCAACACGCTGTCTGTCACCAGCGTCAGCAACGCCGTGAACGGCACCGTCACCTTCGACAGCCAGACGAACGCCATCACGTTCACGCCGACGGCAGGCTATTCAGGTTCGGCGAGCTTCTCTTACGCAATTTCTGACGGAGCAGGCGGAACGGCGTCGGCGCAGGTGTCGGTGACCGTCAATCCGCAATCGACGGCACCCACGCAAAGCGTCTTTGCCGCAAACGCAACTCCGACGGTTGTTTCGGTCAACGACAATTCGCCTGTTAATCTCGGAATGAAATTCCAGGCCGACACCGCAGGTTGGATCACTGGCATCAGCTTCTACAAGGGCGCGACGAACACCGGCACCCATACCGGCTATCTCTGGACAGCGACCGGCGATCTGCTTGCAAGCGCAACCTTCACAAACGAAAGCGCCAGCGGTTGGCAGTCCGTCACGCTTTCGAACCAAGTGGCGGTCTCCGCGAACACGACTTACGTCGTATCCTACAGCGCCAATGGAAACTACTCGGCAACCAGCGGATACTTCGACAACAGCGTTTCCAACGGCAATCTCGAGGCGATGTCATCCGCTCTCAGCGGCGGCAATGGCGTCTATGCCTATGGTACGGCCGGGCTGTTCCCGACCAGCACCTATAACAGCACCAACTACTACGTCGACGTGGCCTTTCGGCCGCAGCTGGCGGCTTAGGAACGAGCATGAAACGGGGCGCAAGCGACAACAGGCTTCCGGTAACGGTTTTGGCGGGCTTCCTCGGCGCCGGCAAAACCACCCTGCTCAATCATGTCCTGCGCAATCGCGAGGGACGCCGCGTGGCGGTCATCGTCAACGACATGAGCGAGGTCAACATCGACGCCGACCTTGTTCGGGGCAACGCCAACCTGTCGCGCACGAACGAAACGCTGGTGGAGCTCAGCAACGGCTGCATCTGTTGCACGCTGCGCGACGACCTGTTGACGGAGGTCCGCCGGCTCGCCGCCGAGGGTCGCTTCGACTACCTGCTGATCGAAGGCACCGGTATTGCCGAGCCGCTGCCGATCGCCGCCACCTTCTCGTTTCGCGACGAAAGCGGCGCAGCGCTCTGCGATACCGCCCGACTGGACACGATGGTGTCAGTCGTCGATGCGGCCAATCTCTTGGCTGACTTTTCCAGCACGGATTTCCTTAGCGATCGTGGCGAGGTCCGCGATGCAGAGGACAACCGCTCACTGATCGACCTTCTCGTCGACCAGATCGAATTCGCCGACGTCATCGTGATCAACAAAATCTCGGAGGTCGATGCGGCAACGCGCATCATGATACGGCAGATCGTGGCGTCGCTGAACCCGGACGCGCGCGTGGTCGAGACGGATTTCGGCGACCTGCCGCTGGGCTCGATCCTCGACACCCGCCTGTTTAGCGAAGCGAAATCTGCGCGCCATCCGCTGTGGCACAAGGAGCTCTATGGATGGGGCGACCATGTACCGGAGACGGAAGAATATGGCATTTCAAGTTTCGTCTACCGCGCACGCCGGCCATTCGATCCGGTGAAGCTGGAGCGTTTTCTGGCTATAGAATGGCCGGGGCTGATCCGCGCGAAGGGCCATTTCTGGCTCGCGACCCGGCCCTCGGAAATAGGCCAGCTTTCGATTGCCGGCGTTCAGCGCCAGATTACCGCCAAGGGCTATTGGTGGGCGACGGTGCCAAAGGCGCAATGGCCACGCTACCCGCAATTCCGGCAGCTACTGGACAAGCACTGGAACGAGATATGGGGTGACCGCCGCCAGGAACTCGTCTTCATCGGCGCAGGTCTTGATCAGGAGGTAGTCTGCGCAGCGCTCGACGACTGCCTCGTTGGCAACGATACCGGCTTCGATCAGCATTTGGCACAGGGCATGCACGATCCCTTTCCAGCGTGGCAACACGGCCATGCTTGACACATTCTGAAACAACCAAACCAGAGGGCATACAATGAGCAGCGAACTTTATTCTGATGGCATCGGCGAAATCACGGTAACTGGAACGATTGTCAGGATCGACCTGATGTCGCTTTCGGCAACGGAACGTGATGCAAGCAACAATCCGAAGCCTGAATTCCGCCAGCGCATCATTATGCCTGTCGAGGCATTCGCGAACGCGGTGGATCTGATGCAGAAAGCGCTCGGCGGTCTCGTTGAGGCAGGCGCCGTCCGCCGCATCAGCGACATTCAGACTCCAGCGGCGGATGCGGCTCAGTCGCAGAACGCTTCGCCGAATTTCAACTGAACGCTATCGCTATTCCGGGTGGGCCACGCGTATGTTTTTGCACACCAATCTCCACTGTCTTGCTCTCGTCGCGCGTCACCACGGCGTCGACCTCTCACCTGAGCGCCTACAGCATGACTATGCTGTAGGGGAGGAACCTGTCGCCATGCGCCAGCTTCTGCGCATGGCGAAAGACGCCGGGCTGAAGGCCAAGAACCTTACGCTCACCTGGCCATCGCTCTTCCAGCTGGGCAATGCCTATCCCATTCTTGCCGAACTTGAGAACGGCAACTGGGTTGTAGTGGCCGGCGCAATCGATAGCGATGAAAAGCAAGTGCGCGTCCTCGACCCACTAGCGGCCCGGCCTGAATTCATTTTGCTGAGCGAAGAGCAGTTCACCAAATCGTGGCGCGGTTCCGTCGTCCTGATGAAGCGCAACCATCGCATGGGCGACGACGACCAACCGTTCGGCTTCCGCTGGTTCATTCCTGAAGTCATCAAGCAGCGCAGCTTCTTCCGTGATGTCGCGCTTGCCGCCTTTGTTCTTTATGGCCTCGGATTGACCACCCCGATGTTCTTTCAGCTGGTCATCGACAAGGTGCTGGTGCACCAAAGCTACGCCACGCTGACGGTGCTGACGATCGGCATCGCCGTCGCCCTGATCTTCGACGCAACTTTCAGCTTCCTCAGACGCTATCTTCTGCTTTACGCGACGAACCGGATCGACATCCGCATTGCCACCCGCACATTTGGACACCTGCTCAATCTTCCCATCGCGCTATTCGAACAGGCATCCGCCGGCGTTATCGTCAAGCATATGCAGCAGACTGGGCGCATTCGTGAATTTCTTACCGGGCGTCTTTTCCTCACGCTTCTCGATGGGCTTTCGCTGCTTGTCTTCATCCCGATCCTGCTCCTTTACAGCGTGAAGCTGACCTTTGTGGTGCTCGGCTTTGCCGCTCTCGTCGGGCTCGTGGTGATGCTGCTAGTCGGCCCGTTCCAGCGACGTCTGCAGGCGCTCTACAAGGCCGAAGGCGATCGACAAGCGCTCTTGGTCGAAACCGTGCACGGCATGCGCACCGTTAAGTCGCTTGCCCTGGAGCCCCGCCAGCGCAAGGTGTGGGACGACCACTCAGCGCAGGCGATCTCCGTGCGGTTCCGCGTCGACAAGATCTCCACGGTCGCTCAGTCGCTCACCGGTCTTCTGGAAAAGCTGATGGGCGTGGCGATCATAGGTCTTGGCGCCCTCGACGTATTCAATGGCTCAATGACGGTCGGCGCACTCGTTGCGTTCAACATGCTGGCTGGCCGCGTCTCCGGGCCGCTGGTGCAAATCGTGACAATGGTGCACGAATACCAGGAAGTCGCGCTCTCTGTTCGAATGCTCGGCGAGATTATGAATCAGCGTCCGGAACAATTCGGCCGCGGTCGCGGCATCCGCCCGCAGCTTCGCGGACGCATCGATTTCGACAAGGTCACCTTCCGCTACGCGCCCGATGGCGCGCCGGCGCTCGACGATGTCACGTTCAGCATTCCTGAGGGGTCCGTTTTCGGTGTCGTCGGCAAGAGCGGCTCTGGCAAGACGACGATCACGCGCCTGATCCAGGGATTGTATCAAAGCCAGCAGGGCCTCGTTCGCGTCGATGGCTACGACAGCCGCGAGATCGACCTCGTGCACCTGAGAACCAGCATCGGCGTAGTGCTGCAGGACAACTTCCTGTTCAAGGGCACCGTTCGCGAAAACATCGCGGCCGCAAAGCCGGATGCCAGCATCGAGGAGATTATCGAGGTCGCGCGCATCGCCGGCGCAGAGGAGTTCATTGAGCGCCTGCCGCGTGGCTTCGAGACCATGCTTGAGGAGAACGCCGCGAACCTTTCCGGCGGGCAGAAGCAGCGACTAGCGATCGCGCGCGCTCTGATCACGGATCCCAAACTGCTGATCTTCGATGAGGCAACGAGTGCGCTCGACCCCGACAGCGAAGCTATCATCCGGCAGAATCTTAGCCAGATCGCGGCCGGTCGGACAGTGATCATCGTCTCGCACCGGCTCTCCACGCTTGTCGACGCCGATGCCATTCTCGTGGTGGAACGCGGCAAGATCGCCGACATCGGCCGCCACGATCAGCTCGTAACGCGCTGCATGACCTATCGTCATCTTTGGTCGCAGCAGATGAGGCAGGTAGCATGAACGCCCACGCTGGAAAGCCAAACCTTCCCGTTCCGGTCAAACCGGACGACAATCAGCTAGCCTCGCGCGGGGGATTCTCTCCTGTCATCGCTGAGTTCCAATCCGATGCCGTGGAACTCGAGGAGCGTGCTCCACCGCGCGTCGCGCGCATGACGCTCTACTGCATCACCGCGTTAATCGTCTCGGCGATCATATGGGCTTCGGTGTCATCGATCGACGAAGTGGTGATCGCGCCAGGAAAGCTCGTGACGACGCAGCCAACGATCGTGGTTCAGCCGCTCGAAACCTCGATCGTACGAACGATCGACGTGAAGGCCGGCGATCTCGTACATAGCGGCCAGACGCTGGCAACGCTCGACGCGACCTTCAGCCAGGCGGACGTGGATCAATTGACTGCGAAGTTCGCCGCACTCGACGCGCAGGTAAAGCGTATCGAAGCGGAGCTGTCCGGTGTCGATTACTCGTCCATCGCCGGGGCGACGCAAAACGAGATCTTGCAGGCACAGCTGTTCGGACAACGCCGTGCGTTCTACACAGCGCAACTGCAGAACTTCCAGCAGCAACTCGCCGGTCAGGCCGCGACGATCGCCGCCAGCAAGGCACAACAAGCAGTGCTTGTCGATCGTCGCGAGAACCTAGCTCGGATCGAAGCCACCCGCGAACGCCTCTATGACCGCGAGAGCGGGTCGCTCATCACGCTGCTTGCGTCTCGCGACGCCCGGCTTGACGTCGAGGCAAGTTTGTCGACCGTAAAGGGTCGCGCCGATGAAGCGGAGCATGCCTACGCGAAGCTGGAGGCCGATCGCCAGGCCTTTATCGAGGACTTCCGCCGCGCATCGATGGAGCAGCTCGTCGATCTCAGAAGCCAGCGCGACACGGCCGGCGAAGAGCTGAAGAAGATGGAACTGCGGCGAAACATGGTGATCTTGACCGCGCCCGCGGATGCCGTAGTGCTCGATCTGGCGCAGCGCTCAGTCGGCTCGGTCGTCAAGGAGGCCGAACCTATCGTCACCCTCGTTCCCCTGAACGTGCCGCTTGAGGCCGAAGTATCCGTCAATTCACGCGATATCGGCCGTATAGAGACCGATACGCAAGCGCGCATCAAATTCGACGCCTATCCCTTCCAGAAGTACGGTACGGCGTCGGGAACTGTGCGAACGATCAGTCGCGACACCTTCACTCCGACCCAGCAGGACGCCGTCGCCACGCAGTCGAACCAGCCTTTCTTCAAGGCCCGTGTTCTCCTAGCTGACAAGAGCCTCGGCACGGACAAGGACCCAGTCCGGCTACTTCCTGGTATGGCGGTCTCGGCCGAGATCATGGTCGGACAGCGGACCGTGATTTCGTATTTCTTGTATCCGCTGCTGAAAGGACTGGACACGGCGATTCGGGAGCCTTGATTAAGGCTCCCTTTCTCCCAGTGTCTGGCTTACCTGCACGTCGACTGTTGCAGATCGTACGAGCATGACAAGGCGACACTATCCGGCATAGGGCAAGCCGGATAGTGTTGGCTCATCGAGCGGAAGTGTGATGCACGAAAATCAGCGCTGTTTTAGCGCGCTTCCAACGCTGTGCCGTCATCCCAAGTATTACCGGTCCAGACATTGCCCTCTCCACCGGCGGCGAATGAAGTCGTCGGGCCGAAGGCTGCGCACTTCCCGTTTTTTCCGCGCTGCCAGACGTTGTCCTTCACGACGATAAACGTCGGATTGGAACCAAACGGCTTTGTCGGATTGTATCCGAATGATGTGCAAAAGCCTCCAGGGGTTTCTTGGAAGAGATTTCGTTCGAATGTGAATCGGGTGAGCTCCGAAAAATCCCCGTAGATCTGGGCGGATCCCGAACAACCGCCGTCGCCAATGTCCTCGACATCGCAGGTAATTGTGTTGTGCCGAAGTGTTACGTCTCCCCAGCCGTTTGAAAGAAAGCCACCCAAATGCTGCGGCTGACCGGGCTGAAGATATTGCCCATGCAACCATGAATCTTCGACGAGACAATTGGGCGTGCACTGGACACTTGTCTGCCCGCCCCTGACGTCGGACCGGCGCACAGTAACGTTTGAAAAGCCGATCGCCGGTCCCTGCCATTTACCACCGTCTACAAGGCTATCCTCGATCGTCAACGATGCACCCGGCGTGTCGACGTCAATGCGCCCCGTCTTGCTTCTGGTGATAACGACACCCGGAGCTTTCACGACCAATGGGCAGCCGACAATCCGTGCATCAATAACAGTGTTGGGCTGGGTAATGTCACACGGCCCATCGTAGGGTGTAAGCTCGGTACCCTTCGGCACACCCGTATTATGAGGCCCAGGGAACGTCTTGACATCGACAGGTCGCGGTTCGGCCGCATGCGCGACTGCAACATCAACGGAGAGGCTCGCCGCAATGGAGGCAGTAACGATCCACACGGCCGCCGGCCGCCGTCCTACCGTCCGATTTGAGCGGCTGGTCGATATCGTAGCCATACTAAGTTCTCCATCACCGACGAGATCGGCAGTTGCGATATAAGGGAAAAACTAACGTCAGAGGACTGCAGAGCTTGGAATCAGGTAGCGACAACCCTTGACCGCCATGAGCCAACAATCTGTCTGATCTTTCTGGATGCGCGCTTTGGATTCCTTATTGCCTCCGTTGCGGGCCGCAATATATCGCGGTAGTTTCCATATCTGTTGACCGGAATTTCGGATATCTCACGCCAAAGAAGCGCGATTACCTTCGAGTATATGTCGCCTTTGCGACGCATCGCCGGAGGCAGAGACAACATCTCCGTATAATTTTCCCTGGAGATCATAGGATTTATCTCACAGTGCCTCGGTTTGACGTATGAATCGCAGAAACCCCATGCGCTCATTCGCAGCTCGATATAGGCGAGATCCAGGATGAGGAAGGCGTCGAGATGGGAAACAGGTGCGAGCCACTCTTCTACAGCTCGCAAGACCTCGACAGTGGGTGACAGCTTCAATCTGCTTATAAGGCCTCTTGCGTCAATCACGGTGTCCTTTTCGGCGTTCAGCCAAAGGAAACCGCGGCCAACTTCTCCACCCAGGCCGCCAATGAAGTATTGCCCTTCCAGAGGCTTGACGCTCGGATGCATCTTGACGTTGTTGCCACCAACACAATGTCCAGCTCGAAGGAGCCACAGATCTGCCTCAGCCCGCGTTGCCTCCCGGTAGGGAAGAACGTCGTGCTCTAGACCAAACTCGCGCGCCAAGCGCGTGGCACACGCGACATCGATGTCTGCGGTCGGTGCGGCAACCGTCGCAAAAGAGACATCTGCGATCATGGATCGTGCGCATGCCAGAAGAAGACGTGAATCATTGCCTGCCGTCAGCGCAATGGTTGTCTTTCCCGCCTTGGCAAGAACCGCCGTCGTCCTGCTGATACGATCACACATCCGAAGGCAAGCCGCCAACGGATCCTTGGCGGTCTCAATTTCAGCAAACGGCCAATGGCGCTTCGTCGTCCACGTGCAAAGATCAAGATAATGGTTGCACAGCAGACGCGAAATTCCTTCGTGCGCAGTCATGCCAGCTGTGAACCAACCGGCATTTTCGACGTCTAGTGCCTTGTAAAGCCTCGCGCGAAAGCGCGCTGCGTATGCGGCGGGGTCCAAGAGAACAGCTGCGGTCGCACCCGCCAGCTTCCGTTCACTGTCATAAACGACGGAAAGACTGCCGTTGGCATCAAGGTAAAGACGTTTGATACCGCCAACGCTCATGATGAACAGGAAACTCCCGGTCAGGCGATAGACATTCCGTTCGATAAGAGCGTCAAGGGATTGCACGTCACCGAGTACGCCGTCCAAATGATATTCTCGGTCAACGATTACACCCTTATCGAGGTCGATCGGTGTCCCGAGCATGAAACCGATTTGGTCGCCGTTTGCGTCGAGGACCGGGAGAACTCGCATTTCCTGTGCCACAGCCACGCACAGACCATCAAGCGTGTGGAGCCGCCAGCCCAGCGGGCACGCAGTTGGCCCTGCCGAAATAAAGAACTGTCCGTCAAGCTTGTCGTGTCCAGGCAGCATCTGAGGTTCCTTTGCCGCGATTGCACGGGCGTTGGTGGTCCGACCGAACTCAAAATAATCAAAGAAAGATTATCTTATATAAATAACGCAGGTAAGCGCATCATTCCTCGTCTATTCGGACGATGCCAAAGTATACCGGAAGGATTAGTCGCGCATTCACCGGACTTTGATTATTATGAGTTACGGGCCAGTTGCGGCTCAATTCGTCATGGCTTTCAGCCAAGCGGATAAACGGTAACCTCCTAGCGTCTTTCCGGATATCGCGATGTCTAAATACAAAGTTGCCAGTATCCAGCCGCGTTTAGCATCAGAGGTCCGGAGAGTAGCAATCACAGGCCAGAACCACCTACGCCAGCAGCTGCCTCGCGCCGCAACGCGTCAACGATCCGACGTCTCCTCGTCGACAACCCATCTAGCGGTTGGGGTTAAGCTGTTTCTAATCGGACTTATGATCCCGTGGATCATCCCGCTCGGACCACTTAACGTTTCCGTCTATCGCCTCGTCCTGATTTTCACGCTGCTACCTGACGTCGTAAAGCTGGCGCAAGGTCGAGCCGGGCCAGTTAGGATCGCCGATATAGGTCTCTTCCTCTACTGTGTTTGGGTAACTGTGGCCCTCGGCGTCGCACATGGTGTGGGTGTCGCTACGCAGTCCGGCGGAATGATGCTTATCGACGGAGCGGGCGCCTATTTGCTGGCGCGCTGCCACATTCGTACACCCGACGATTTCCGCAATATGATCGTCTTCGTTGTCAAGCTGCTAGCATGCTTGGCTCCCTTCGCCCTTTACGAATGGCTGACCGGCCAGAAGCCGCTTTTGGTTGCGTTTGGAGCGATATTCCCCACGGTCGACGTGACAAAAATGTTGCCTCGCATGGGGCTTTGGCGTGTTCAGGGACCCTTTAGCCATTCCATTTTGTTTGGCGTATTTTGCGGCAGCATGCTGGCACTCACCGCACTTGCCTCCAGCGACAAGGCAGCCACTCGTCGCCTTCTGGCCTGCCTCGTCGTTGGAACAACGATCATGTCCATGTCTTCAGCTCCGATCGCCGGCGTCTTCTTTCAATTGGCACTCTTGGCATGGGACAAGACGCTAGGCAGCTTTCAGGCGAGATGGAAACTGCTGTGGGGTTTTGCCCTTATGGGCTACCTGGTGATTGAGTTTGGTTCCAATCAGACGCCCATCCAGTTCTACATCTCGCACTTCACCTTCGAACAGCAAACGGGATGGTATCGAATCTGGATATGGAATTATGGTTCGGCCTCGGTCGGAAATCATCAGCTTTTCGGAATCGGGCTTAGTGACTGGGAGCGACCGAGTTGGATGGCAAGCGATAGCGTCGACAATTTCTGGCTTCTAACCGCAATGCGTTACGGCCTACCGGCTTTCGTACTGATGTGCTTGTCATGGATATCGCTTTGGTTTGCGATAGCGCTGAGAAAGGGACTGGATCAGCGCGCCAGCTCATGCCGCACCGCCTACCTTATGTGCATGGCGACGTTCGTTTTCGTGGGATCGACTGTGCATTTTTGGGGTGCAACCTACGCCTGGCTTTTCTTTCTCAGCGGCGCAGGCGTCTGGTTGTTGGATGCCAGGACCGAGGAACAAAACGACGTTGGGCGGGCGCAAAAAAGCAGTTTCCGTCGAGCCCGCACCTGAAAAGCTGGCACACCTTGGCTGGGAGCTAGGTTTCATCCTCGCATGGAGCGCAGAACCTGCCACACTCGCGGACCAAGCGCTCTGTTTGCCAAGTAGCGAAGCCAAGCGCGCGAGCGCCAAACGTCCGGATAAAGTTCCTTTGCCAAATCCGATAAACGGTTTGCCGTTGCGATATCACCTTCATTGAAGGCCTCGCCCGCCTGATAAATCGAGTTGCGGCCTAAGGCCTGAAAGAGAAGCGTCTTGAACAGACGCGGATTTTTCAGCTCCGGAGCACTGTATTCCAGAAAGTGATCGATCGCAGCGCGTCTTTGTTGAACATCAGGCAGTCTGGCAGCCGAGTACGAACGTGACATGTTGCTGGAATGCATTCGGTAGACTGCTTGCGTAGCATTAATAAAACCAACTGGGCCGGTAGCCGCTAAACGCAGCCACATCGCCATATCTCCAGCGTGAGGCAGAGCCTGGCAATATCCGCCGACGTGCTTTTGTGCACTTGTCCTGACAACCGCAGTGGGGGTCGGAACGATGTTCTGGCCGCTCATTGCTTTGACGAAATCCAGGCACGAAAAGATTTCGCTCTGCCTCTTACGCTTCCCAGCGAAGGGCTCTCTTAGTTCTTGCATCCCATTGTCGAAAACCAAACTGGCATTGCCGAACACGAAACTCATATCTTCGTTTGCTTCAAAAAGCTGAGCGACGCGAGACAGAGCTCCCGGCGCGAGGTAATCGTCGGCCGAGAGCAGCAGAAAGAGATCACCTGAGGCCCAATCAATGCCCTCGTTATACGTTGCAATATGTCCCTTATTTTCCGTGTGGTAGCGGTACTCGACCCGTGGATCGCTCTCGGCCAGTTGTCGTCCCACCTCTGCGGTATTATCAGGCGAGCAATCGTCTAGAATAAGCACGCGGGCCTGAATGCCTTCCTGTGAGAGTACGCTTTGGACACACTCCCGCAGGAAGTGTCCGTATCGATAACATGGAATTGCAACGTCAACAGTTAGTGTCACGGTTCCCCCCCGAAAAATAGACGCTACGCGTTACCCTTGAGCGCGCGCTGCAAGGCCTTATCGATCGCGGCTCCCGCCAGATCCCAGGATGTCGAGTTGACACTGTCAGCCGCGCGTTTGGCCTCCGATTGAAAATTCGGCATCGCCACGATCGCTTCCAGCGCCTCTGCGAGAGAATGCGGGGAAAGCGACGCGTAGCGCACATGCGCGTTGTCCAACACCATGCGATTGTGATCGGCGTCGTTGACTACGGGAATGCAGCCGCATGCAAGCATCTCGTGCGGAACGAGCGATACGTTCGTGAGTGATAATGTCAAACCCGCGAAGCACCGGTTATAGATGTCGCCCAGCTTGTCGGGGGACACCAGTCCATGGTTGGTGTATCGGAAGGGAAGCATACCGAGATCCTCACCGAAAAGGTGAAGTTCGATCTCGGGGTGACGCTTGGCAAATACTTCAAGCGCGAGGAGACCAAGCTCGACAGCGCGACGCGGCGTGCCGGCGCGCGCGTAGAACGCGACACCATTTCTCTTTGATGACGGATTGAATCGATAGCGGCTTGTGTCACAGCCGAAGGGAAACCAGTCTGATTCCATTCCGAACTCCGCCGCCAACTTCTCGGTTAGCCATCGGCCCGCGGTGAGGCCATGAAATCCCATTCTATAAGTGCTTTCCGCCAATGCGCTGTTAGTGCCGATAGGGTAAAAGGACGGCTCATAATCCTGAACGAAGTAAAAGCGTTTGCCAGCCGTCCGAATGTTGAACATGGCATAAGCCGATGGCCAATGGGTTGCCACGACCGCGTGGGCATCCCTCATATCGGGGCCAAACTTGCCAATCTTGCAAGTAACACCATAGCTCGAACGAGCAATACTTTCGTAATACTTATGATCCCCGCCATATGGATCGTAGAAATAGACGCTATTGTCGTAGCCGATCCGTTGCAGATAATTAACCATGCGAAATATTGTCGTGTGACCTCCCGATCCAGGACCAGCGGGGCCAACGATCCAATTGATCGCGATCGGCGCACCGTCTTCAACCGCCGGAACAGCAAAGATCGCCGGTCGCGTGAAGTCGGCATTCAAAACGTCTTGCGGAAAAACATGCCAGATGAAACCTTTTGGCTTTATCCAGTCGGATAGCTTTGATCGAGCGCGCGTAGCTAGGGTACCCCAACCTTCACGCAGCATGATGTGGCTGAGTTGCCTTCCTCGGCGATCGAATTGAGCACCAATCCCCTTCAGTGTAGCTGCAGCCCGCCTAGGCAAGCTATTGGACTTACCGTTTGCCGCAACCGGAACCTTCGTCAGCAAAAGCCCGATCCTTTCGTTCGTACGCACAGCATGTCGCCGCTCTCCTGGTTGCGTCACGCAGACGGCTACCATACCGTTTCCACCGAGGCACCCTATTAGCCGCAAATATAAACACCGAAATTACTTTCGCAACTCAGTATGACGAAGCAATAATTTCAAAATAAATACGCCTTTCGATTAGGCATATACCGCATTTTGATTCCTTTACTCTGCCGACGAAAAGCTTTCTCTTGAGTGGCGAAAGTCGTCCGTCGGCGCTCTCTTTTGTGCGTTAAGCCGACGTAGTTCAGAGTAGAGTGAGGACATCAGGGCATGATTGCTTCGAGCGTAACGCTGGGTGACAATGTCGTCATTCATCACCCAGACCTAGTCAATCTCTATGGCTGCTCAATCGGCTCGGGCACACGTGTCGGAACCTTCGTCGAGATCCAGAAGAACGCCGCCATCGGTGTAAACTGCAAGATCTCCAGCCACTCCTTCGTTTGCGAGGGCGTGACGATCGAGGATGGGGTGTTTATCGGCCATGGCGTGATGTTCACGAATGATCTTCAGCCTCGCGCCGTCAATCTCGATGGCTCACTTCAGTCGGACGCCGACTGGGCTGTCGTCCCCACGGTTGTGAAACGCTATGCCTCGATCGGCAGCAACGCGACCATCGTCGCAGGCATCACAATCGGCGAGGGCGCGCAGATTGGCGCCGGCGCGGTCGTGACAAAGGATGTTCCTGACTACGCAATTGCAGCAGGCGTGCCTGCGCGGATCATTGGCCGCGCCAAGGACGCTCCAGTCGAAATTCTGTCATCTGGGAGGGCACGATGATTGGTATTGCCGTCGTCGGTTATGGCTATTGGGGACCCAATCTGGTCCGAAATTTCGCGGAGACACCCGGCGCGCAGCTGCTGTGGGTCTGCGATTTGAAAAAGGACCGGCTAGGTGCCGTGCAGATGCGCTATCCGACGGTCCAGATCACCGATAATTTCGACGAGGTCCTGCGCGACCCCCGCGTCGATGCGATTGCGATCGCCACACCTGTTTTCGCCCATTACAAGCTCGCCATGCAGGCAATGATGGCCGGCAAGCACGTGTTCGTCGAAAAGCCGATGGCCTCGACCTCGGAAGAGGCGCGGCGCATGGTGGAAGAAGCCACCCGCCGAGGCCTGATCCTCGCAGTAGACCACACCTTCATCCACACCGGCGCCGTCCGCAAAATGCGGGAAATCATCGAAACGGGCCTCGGCGACGTCTATTATTACGATTCAGTGCGCGTCAATCTGGGCCTCTTCCAGCACGATGTCAGCGTCGTTTGGGATCTGGCAGTGCATGACCTTTCGATCATGGACTATGTCCTGCCGGAGAAGCCGGTCGCGGTTTCGGCCACCGGCATGGGGCATGTGGCCGGCGAGCCAGAGAATATCGCCTATCTGACTCTGTTTTTCGAGAGCAAGCTGATCGCGCATATCCACGTGAACTGGCTGGCGCCGGTGAAGGTTCGCCGCACACTGATTGGTGGCAGCAACAAGATGATCGTCTATGACGATCTCGAGCCCAGTGAAAAGATCAAGGTGTACGACAAAGGCATTACACTGAACGGCAATGCAGAGCCGAACGGAGACAAGGTCTACGAGATGCGTGTCGGCTACCGCACTGGTGACATGTATGCGCCGCAGCTCGACATGACGGAAGCGCTCGGCCGCGAGCTTAAGCAGTTCGTCGATTGCGTCACCAACAAGACGCAACCGCTCGCCGATGGCCACGCCGGCCTGCGCGTGGTGCGCATTCTCGAAGCCGCGACGCAATCGCTTGCCCAGCGCGGCCGTGTGATTGAACTCGAACAGGCAAGGCTGATAGCATGATCCCGTTGCTCGACCTGAAGGCTCAATACGCGTCGATCAAGGACGATGTCGATGCCGCGGTTCTCCGCGTTCTTGCTTCCGGCCACTATGTGCTCGGCGAGGAAGTCGCGCGCTTCGAAGAGGAATTCGCGCGCTATTGCGGCACGAAACACGCCATTGCCGTCAACACCGGCACCAGCGCGTTGCACCTGTCGCTGCTCGCAGCCGGCGTCGGGCCTGATGATGAGGTCATCACGGTATCGCTGACCTTCGTCGCGACCACCGCCGCCATCTGCTACACGGGCGCCCGGCCGGTTTTCGTCGATGTGGAGCCGGTGACGCTCACCATGGACCCGGCGAAGCTGGAAGCTGCGATTACCCGCAAGACCAAGGCGATCGTGCCGGTTCATCTCTATGGCCAGATGGCCGATATGGATGCCATTCAGGCGATCGCCGACAAATATGGCCTGCCCATTATCGAGGACGCCTGCCAGGCACATGGCGCCGAATATAAGGGCAAGCGCGCCGGCAGCATCGGGATCTCCGGCAGCTTCAGCTTCTACCCGGGCAAAAACCTCGGCGCCTGCGGCGAAGGCGGCATCATCGTCACCAATGACGACGAGCAGGCCAAGGCGATGCGCATGCTGCGCGATTGGGGCCAGGAGAAGCGCTATCACCACGTGATGAAGGGCTACAACTACCGGATGGACGAAATCCAGGGCGCCATCCTCAGGATCAAGCTGCGATATCTCGAAGACTGGACGGAAGCCCGCCGCACGCGCGCCGCGCGCTATTCGGCGCTGCTTGCCGGATCGAGAAGCGTTCAGGCGCCGGTTGCCGCAAGCGACCGCCGCCATGTCTACCACGTCTATGCGGTGCGCACCCCTGATCGCGATCATCTGCAACAGGCGTTGCGCGACGAAGGTATCCATACTGGCTTGCACTATCCCGTGCCGGTCCACCTGCAGGAAGCGCATGCCGATCTCGGCTACCAGGTCGGTGACTTCCCGGTTTCGGAAGCGGCGGCGCGCGAAGTGCTTTCGCTACCGATCTATCCGGAGCTGACGATGCGCCAGGTCGAAGAGGTCGTGGCCGCGGTGGAGCAGGACGCCTATGTCAGCTGACCCAGCCCCCCTCGTCCGGCTTGTCCAATCGGTACACGGCCTGAAGGAAAACGCGTCCGATCCGCTCTATCAGAGCGAGCTCGCCAAGGAACTGCGCCAGACATACGGGCTGGCGGGACTGGTGGAACTCTACGCGCGCTTCGCCAATGGCGATGGCTTCGTCGACGCCTTCATGCGCAAGGTCATCTGGAACAGCTTCACGCGCTCCTGCGGCTCGGGCCTGCAGGTCGGTAGCGGCGTCGGTTTCAAGCATCCGGAAACCTTCGAAATCGGAAACGGCGTTTTCATCGGCGCCCAGGCCTACATCCAGGGACGTTTCGACGGCACCTGCAAGATCGGCGACAATACGTGGATCGGCCCGCAGGCGTATTTCGACGCGCGCAACCTCGTTCTTGAGGAATGCGTCGGCTGGGGGCCAGGCGCCAAGGTTCTTGGCTCCAGCCATACCGCCCTTCCGGTTGACGTGCCAATCATCCGCACCGATCTCGAAATCAAGCCGGTACGCATCGGCGCCTGGGCCGATATCGGCACCAATGCCACCATCTTGCCCGGCGTTACCGTCGGCAAGGGCGCGATTGTTGGCGCCGGCGCTGTTGTCGTGGCGGATGTGGAACCGTTCTCGGTCGTCGCCGGCGTGCCGGCCAAATTCATCCGGTGGCGCGAAGACTCCGATCCCTCAACTGTAAAAAGCGTGGAGTAGTCATGAAGAACCAGCGAATTCTGATCACCGGCGGCGCAGGCCTCATCGGCTCGCATATCGCGGACCTCGTTGCGCTGGAAGAACCCCGCGAGATCGTCATCATCGACAACTTCGGGCGTGGCCGCCGGGAAAATCTGGCCGATGCGATCAAGGCAGCGCCCGTCACGATCATCGACGGGGATATCCGCGACCGCAAGCTCCTAAAGGAAACATTCGCCGGTATCGACACTGTGTTTCACCAGGCGGCCATCCGCATCACCCAATGCGCCGAAGAGCCGCGTCTGGCCTTCGACGTTCTCGCCGGCGGCACGTTCGATGTACTCGAGGCGGCTGTGGAAGCGAAAGTTTCCAAGGTTGTCGCGGCATCGTCCGCCTCCGTGCTCGGCCTTGCCGAGAGTTTCCCGACCACCGAGGACCACCACCCCTATAACAACCGCACGATCTATGGCGCCGCCAAAGCCTTCAACGAGGGTCTCCTCAGAAGCTTTGCCGAGATGTATGGCCTGCGCTACGTCGCGCTTCGCTATTTCAATGTCTACGGGCCGCGCATGGATGTGCATGGCGTCTATACAGAGGTTCTGATCCGCTGGATGGAGCGCATCGCCAACGGCCAGCCACCCATCATTCACGGCGACGGCCTGTCCACCATGGATTTCGTGCATGTACACGATATCGCCCGCGTGAACCTGCTTGCGGCGAAGTCTGACGTCACCGACGAAGTGTTCAACGTGGCAAGCGGCGAAGAGACCAGCCTGCGCGACCTCGCGCAACTGCTGATGAAGGTCATGGGCGCGTCGATGGATGTGCAATACGGGCCAGCGCGCAAGGTCAATGCCGTTCCTCGTCGTCTTGCCTCTACGGTCAAGGCCGAGACCATGCTCGGCTTCAAGTCCGAAATCAGCATGGAGCAAGGGCTGAGCGATCTCGTCGCCTGGTGGCGGCATGAGAAGATGCAGAGCACCGGAGAAGCGGCATGAGCCAAATTCCTGTTGCAAAACCTGTTCTCGACGAGCAGGAAGTCGAGGCGGTCCGTCGTGTCATCCTCTCTGGCTGGGTCACGCAAGGCCCGGAAGTCGCCGCCTTCGAACGTGAATTCGCCGATTTCGTCGGCGCCTCGCACGCCTGCGCGGTCTCAAACTGCACGACGGCACTGCATCTGGCTCTGCTGGCGGTCGGCGTCGAAGCCGGCGACGAAGTCATTACCGTCAGCCACTCCTTCATAGCGACCGCCAATGCGATCCGCTATTGCAACGCAACGCCTGTCTTCATCGATATCGAGGCTGATGGATTCAACATCGACCCCGAGCTTATCAAAGCAGCGATCACGCCGCGCACCAAAGCGATTATCTGTGTGCACCAGCTCGGCATGCCGTGCGATCTGAGCCGCATCGTCGAAGTTGCCGAGCGGCACGCCATTCCGGTTATTGAGGATGCCGCCTGCGCAACGGGCAGCGAAATCCTGTGGAAGGGTCGCTGGGAGAAGATCGGGAAGCCGCATGGCGATATCGCCTGCTTTTCGTTCCATCCTCGCAAGGTGGTAACCACGGGCGATGGCGGCATGCTGACAACGGCGAACCCGGAATATGACCGGAAGTTTCGCCTCTGGCGCCAGCACAGCATGAGCGTTACCGATAGCGTGCGCCACGGCTCGAAGCAGGTGATCTACGAAAGCTACCCGGAAGTCGGCTTCAACTACCGGATGACGGACATGCAGGCAGCTGTTGGGCGCGAGCAGTTGAAACGACTGCCGGAGATCGTCGCCAAGAGACGCGCGCTCGCCGCCGCCTACTCGCAGGCCCTCGGCAAGCTAGACGGTATGAGCGCTCCGGTCGAGCCGGACTGGGCACGAAGCAACTGGCAGAGCTATTGCATGACGCTGCCTGATCAGTTGGATCAGCTGGAGCTCATGCAGGGGCTGCTCGATCAGGGTATCTCGACGCGACGCGGCATTATGAACAGCCATCTCGAACCGGCCTACGCGGCGGAGAACTCGCACAGGGTTTCGGGTGATCTGACAAACAGCGTCAGCGCCCAGAACCGGACCGTAATCCTGCCACTGTTCGTGCAGATGACCGACGGAGAACTCGACGCTGTCGTTGATGCCATTGCAGCCAGCCGCCTGCGGTGCGAGCCTGTGATCGCAAAGGTAGGCTGACAAGCACTACAAAACCATCACTTCCAATTGGACAATGGCAAAGCAAGGCAAGCGACGGCATGCCATGCTTCACCCCGCGCAGAAACTTGCGCCTGAAATCTGTACCCAAGGTAGCAGATTACTGGAGAAGCGACGGCAATTTGCGAGGGGCGAGCATTCCTTTCCTTAAAGAGAAATCGACAAATCTCGCCCAAGGATTGTCCAAATCTCCACATTCGCTCGATCTTCGGGAAGCTGTATTGACTACTGCTATTTGAGTAGCTTCGAACCTATTCGGCTGAGTTTATCGCGGATGAAGTTGGTGTAGGATGGTTAACGGCAATCATAAATAGACAGGTGTAACCCAAAAGACGGAGCGCATGATGTCATCGATGGACCCGGAAGAAACACCCTCTAACCGTGCACGCCGACATTTTCTCGGTGTAGCGGCAGCTACGAGCGCAAGAGTTGCCGGAATCGCTGTTGCGACCATGGCAATAGCCTCTTCGCCCGCAAAGGCAATGGGACGTAATTGGGGCGGCGGCCGCGGAGGCGGACATGGTGGCGGTGGCGGTGGGGGCCACGACGGTGGCGGTGGCGGTGGCCATTCCGGCGGAGGAAACTCCGGGGGCGGCGACGGCGGTGCGAAGTGCCTCCTGCGCGGCACCCTGATTGCGACACCATCAGGCGAAGTCGCGATCGAGGATCTGCACCTTGGCGATCTCGTCGAAACGATCTCTGGCGAAGCCAAGCCAATCCGCTGGATCGGCCGCCAGACATTCCGCAAGAGCGTGTCCTCCTGGCATCCGACGGTCATGCCGGTGCGCATCTCGAAGGGCGCGCTGGATGACGGCATGCCGAGCCAGGATCTCTACATCTCCGCTGGCCACGCCCTTTACGTCGATGGCGCTCTGGTCCGCGCAAAGGATCTGGTCAACGGCAGCTCGATCATATCGACCGTACCTCATGACAGTCAAACGATCGAATACTACAACGTGCTGCTCGACAGCCATGACGTGGTAATCGCCGCTGGCACGCCGGTCGAGACTTTCCAGCTGCGTGGCAGCGACTACGAGAGTTTCGACAACTTCGTCGAACTCGAGAAGCTCTATCCGGCTGGGCGCCGCCCGAGTATGATGCCTTATGCCCCGGTGGTCGGCGAAGAAAGCGGAAGACAGCATCTGAAGGCGCTTCTATTGCTCAGCGTTTCGCCCATCGTTCCGATGCGTGATCCGTTCAAGGACGTTTCGCGACGCATATCAAGCCGCATCGGCGCACTGGTCGACTGATAACCGCCGCCCGGCAATTAAGGCTATCCATTGCGGATTGGTGCGTTGCTGCGCCAGTCCGTTTTTTTTGATCACACATGATCCTTGGCTTCGCGTCCGCGTAGTCACGGCCAACGCGTCGCGCCGACGTTTCGCGTGCCCTCGCATGTCTCGTATAGTCCACTAAGCGCATCTTGCGGCATCAGGCTGAGCCTTCAGAGCTATGGCAACCTCCTATGCTTCGGTATAGTGCAGTGCGGCATCGAGAGATGTTATGCTGGCTAGACGGTATGTGGAGACGTTTGAACATGGCGAAGAAGCGGCCTGAGGGAATTGAGAAGTACGACGCACCGGCCGGCGGATGGGGCGCGCTGCGTGCTGTCGCCAAGACACTTGCCCATCAACAGGTCGTTGCCCAGGGGGCCGCAACACTGCTGAAAGCCAACAAGCCCGAAGGCTTCGATTGTCCGGGTTGCGCGTGGCCGGATCCCAAGCACACTTCGTCCTTTGAGTTCTGTGAAAATGGCGCCAAAGCCATCACTTGGGAATCGACTGCAAAGCGTGTCGATCCGAGCTTCTTTGCAGAGCATACAGTCTCGGAATTGTGGGGATGGAACGACCACAGTCTCGAGGACGAGGGCCGCCTAACGCACCCGATGATCTACAATGCCGAGACCGATCGCTATGAGGTGATCGAATGGGACGATGCCTTCGCGCGCATCGGCGCGGAACTCAATCGCTTGGAGGATCCGCATCAGGCCGAGTTCTATACATCGGGGCGCGCGTCTAACGAGGCTGCCTTTCTTTACCAGCTAATGGTGCGCGCCTATGGCACCAACAATTTTCCCGACTGCTCGAATATGTGCCATGAGGCAACCAGTGTCGGCCTGCCGAAATCAATCGGCGTCGGCAAGGGCACGGTTCTCCTCGAGGATTTCGACCACACGGATGCGATCTTCAGCTTCGGTCACAATCCGGGTACAAACCATCCGCGCATGATGGCGACGCTCCACGAGGCATCACGGCGCGGCGTACCGATCATGGTCTTCAATCCGCTGAAAGAGCGCGCGCTCGAGAAATTCGCCTCGCCGCAGGATCCGGTCGAAATGGCGACGCTGTCGTCGACACGGATTGCGTCGGCCTATCATCAGGTGCGCACCGGCGGCGATCTCGCGGCACTTAAGGGCTTGATGAAGTGCGTATTCGAGATCGATGATGCAGATCTATCCGCCGGCGGTATAGGCGTGCTCGACCGCGCCTTCGTCGCCGAACACACGATCGGTCTCGAGGCGCTACGCGAGGATATAGACAACACCAGCTGGGACAGCATCATCACTGTATCCGGTCTCACGCGAGAGGCTCTGAAGAGTGCCGCCGAGGTCTATGTGAAGGCCAAGAGCGTGATCGTTTGCTATGGCATGGGCATCACTCAGCACAGCAACGGCACCGGTAATGTGCAACAGCTCGCCAATCTACTGATGTTGCGCGGCAATATCGGGCGCCGCGGCGCCGGCATCTGCCCTCTGCGCGGCCATTCCAACGTTCAGGGCGACCGCACCGTCGGCATTACCGAGATTCCCAACAAGGCGCTGATCGACGGAATGGAGAAGGCCTTCGGCTTCCGCCCGACCGACATGAAGGGACACAATGCGATTGAATCCGTCGAAGCAATCATGGAGGGTAGGTCCAAGGCGTTGATCTGCCTCGGCGGCAATCTGGCCGTCGCCATGTCCGACACCGACTTCACATTCGAGGCGATGCGCAAGCTTGACCTTGCGGCGCACATCACGACCAAGCTCAACCGCTCGCATTTGCTGATTGCCAAGACCTCCATCATTCTACCCTGCCTCGGCCGCACCGATCTCGACACGCAAGCGTCGGGCCCGCAATCGGTGACCGTCGAGGACTCCATGTCGATGGTGCATGCGTCGCGCGGCTTCCTGAACCCGCCGAGCGAGATGCTGAAATCCGAGCCCGCAATCGTCGCCGGCATCGCCAAGGCGACGCTCGGAGATCGCCATGGCATCGATTGGGATGGCATGGTCGCAGATTACGACAGGATACGCGACAAGATCGAAATCGTCTTTCCCGATTTCTTCGACTTCAACAAGCGTGTGCGCGTCCGCGGCGGCTTCCGGCTGGACGTACCGGCGTCTGAGCGTCGCTGGAAGACGGAAAGCGGCAAGGCTACTTTCCTCATCGGCCGCGGCCTGCATGAGGACCCGTTGGTGAAAAATCCGGACGCGCTTGTCCTGACCACGCTTCGCAGCCACGACCAGTACAACACGACGATCTATGGTATGGATGATCGCTATCGCGGCGTTTTTGGTCGCCGTGACGTCATCTTCATGAATAAGGACGACCTCGCGAAACGCGGATTGTCGGATGGCGACATTATCAATGTCGTCGCCCTACCGTCGACGGATGGAAAGTCGCGCAGCGCGCGCGGGCTGACCGCGATCGAGTACGATATTCCACGAGGATCGATCGCCGGCTATTATCCTGAGATGAACGCGCTGATCGCGCTCTCCGCCTATGACCGCATTTCTGGCACACCCGCCTACAAGGGCGTTCCGGTGACGGTCACTGGCGTGACCACTCAGTAGGCACGATTTGTGTTTCGGGCCTCGTCAAAACGAGGCCCGAAACATATTGATCAGGCTGCGCGCTTCAGCGCATCGCCGATGATCGAGACAATGGTCTCGATCTGATCCTTTTCGACGATCAGCGGCGGCGAAAGCGCGATGGTGTCGCCGGTGACGCGGATCAGCAGACCCTTCTTGAAGCAATCGACGAAGACGTCATAGGCGCGGGCGCCGACAGCACCTTCACGCGACGAGAGCTCGATGGCGCCGACTAGGCCTAGGTTGCGGATGTCGACGACATTCGGCAGGCCCTTCAGTGAGTGAAGTGCTTCCTGCCAAGTCTCCGCCAGACCGGCGCCGCGCGTCAGCAGGCCCTCTTCCTCGTAAATCTCGAGTGTGGCGATGCCGGCGGCGCTTGCAACCGGGTGGCCGGAGTAGGTGTAGCCGTGGAAGAGTTCGATGGCATTTTCCGGACCGGTCATCATCGCGTCATAGACCTTGCGGCTTGCAAACACAGCACCCATCGGGATCGCGCCATTCGTCAGGCCCTTAGCCGTCGTCACTAGATCCGGCACCACGCCAAAGTAATCGGTCGCGAACGGCGTACCAAGGCGTCCAAAGCCGGTGATGACTTCGTCGAAGATCAGCAGGATGCCGTACTTATCGGCGATCGCGCGCAAGCGTTCGAGATAGCCCTTCGGTGGAAGGATAACGCCAGCGGAACCGGACATCGGCTCGACGATGACGGCCGCGATGGTCTCGGCGCCATGCAGGGCAACCAGACGCTCGAGATCTTCGGCGAGCTCGATGCCATGGGCCGGCAGGCCCTTGCTGAAGGCGTTGTGCTCGACGTCAAGAGTATGGCGCATGTGATCGGCCGGGATCTGCGGGAAGACGCGACGGTTGTTGACGAGGCCGCCGACGGAAATACCGCCGAAGCCAACACCATGATAGCCCTTTTCGCGCCCGATGATACGGCTGCGGGTGCCCTGTCCGATGGCGCGCTGATAAGCGATGGCAATCTTCAGCGCGGTGTCGACGGATTCAGAACCAGACCCGGTGAAGAACACCCGATCAAGCTGCGCGCTCGCGCCACCGGGGGCAATCTTGGCCAGCCGCTCGGCGAAATCGAAAGCAATCTGATGGCCCATCTGGAAGGTGGGGGCGAAATCCATGGTCATCAGCTGACGCTCGACCGCCTCGGCAATCCTCTTGCGGGCGTGGCCCGCGTTCACGCACCACAGACCGGCGGTCCCATCCAGTACCTTGTTGCCGTCGACATCGGTGTAATACATGCCCTCGGCGGAGGCGAGCAGGCGGGGGGCTGCCTTAAACTGGCGGTTGGCCGTGAACGGCATCCAGAAGTTATCGAGCGACGGGCTGTTTGCTTTGCTGATCTGGTCCATAAGGTCTCTCCGGAATGGTGATGATGAAGTGATCGGCCAATTCAGATTCTCGAACAAGCCCTTTTCTGGATGCTTCCAACTCATTGAAAATCATGGAATTCGAAATCGAATGTTGTTATATTTCGAACACTCGAAACCTTGGAAACACCATGTCCGTCGATATCGGCCAACGCCTGCGCCATTTGCGCATGCTTCACAATCTTTCGCAACGCGAATTGGCGAAGCGGGCGGGGGTCACCAACTCCACCATTTCGCTCATCGAATCCAATTCCTCCAACCCATCGGTGGGCGCCCTGAAGCGCATTCTGGATGGAATCCCGATCGGATTGGCCGAGTTCTTTGCCTTCGAACCGCAGAAGTCGCGCAAGGCCTTTTACGCCGCCGAAGAGCTGGTCGAGATCGGCAAGGGCCCGATTTCCTACCGGCAGATCGGCGAGAGCCTGTTCGGCCGCCAGCTACAGATCCTGAAAGAATGCTACCAACCGGGCGCCGACACTGGAAAGGTCATGCTCGTCCATGAAGGCGAAGAAGGCGGCATTGTGCTTTCAGGCCGCATGGAAATAACGGTCGAGGACGAGCGCCGGATCCTTGGCCCCGGTGATGCCTACTACTTCGAGAGCAGGCGCCCGCATCGCTTCCGATGCGTCGGACCGGTCCCCTGCGAGGTTATCAGCGCCTGCACGCCACCGACGTTCTAACCACGCCAATCGCGAGCGTGGTGGCTATCAAGACCCCAAACCTAAGTATAGTGTGGCCGATCTTCATGTCTGGCTATGTTGCTTACGGTCGCGGATGCGGGCACAACGTGCAGCGAAGTGCCCACCCGCATTCAAAGCGGAGTGATGAGGGAGGCACTGCGAAATGACTCAACTCTGGAGAAACGCCGTGAGTGACATGCGACGAGCGACCATGGTGCAGCCAGTATTTCCCATGGTACTGATCGTCGACGACGACATCTCCGTGCGCGAAGCACTCGTCGATCTCTTTCATTCGGTCCGGATCGATGTTTCCGCTTTCGACAGCCCAGCCGCCCTGCTTGCGGGGGCGGACCTCAAGCGGCCAGGGTGCATCCTGCTCGATGTTCGCTTGCCAGGGCTGAGCGGCCTCGATTTCCAGGGGCAACTGGAGCGCTTGGGAAGCAGGCTGCCGATTGTCTTCATGACGGGTTTCGGCGATATTCCAATGAGCGTCAGGGCGATGAAGGCCGGTGCCGTGGATTTTCTGGTAAAGCCGTTTCGCGACCAGGACCTGCTCGATGCTGTCTCCACGGCGATCGAGCGCGACGCGGTGCAACGTAGCGAGAGCGCGGAGGGTGACGCAGTCGTCACTTTGGCCGACACGCTGACGCCGCGCGAGCGTGAGGTGATGATGGCTGTCAGCAAGGGGCTGATGAACAAGCAGATCGCCTATGATCTCGGCATCAGCGAGATAACCGTCAAGCTTCACCGCGGCAACGTCATGCGCAAGATGGATGTCCGTTCGGTCGCCGACCTCGTACGCAAGGTCGAGCTTCTGGCCACTCGCCAGCCGTAAGGACCTATCGGGGCAACCCCCTCCCGATTGACTTGACGGCAGGAGCAGGACTAGCTGCGCGCGATCAAGCTGCGACTTGATTGCTGACACGGCGGCGCATGTGCGTCGTCAAGCAGCGGATCGATATCAAGAGGAATAGCCATGTCGGCCACACCCCGCCCCTCCCCCATTCCCGAAACAGAGCGCCGCGAGCGGCTTTCGACGCTGCGCAGCCGCATGGGTGCCGCCGGCGTGGACGCCGTGCTCCTCGGCTCGACGGAGAGCCTGCGCTATTTCACCGGCCTTGTCTGGCACCAGAGCGAACGACTGGTCGGCGCGCTGATCACGCAGGCTGACCTCTTCTACATCGTGCCGGGTTTCGAGCGCAGCCGCGTCGACAGTCTGCCAAAGCTCGACGGCGCAATCGTGACCTGGGAGGAAGACGAGAACAGCGCCGAAACCGTAGCCGGCTTGCTTTCGGCGGAAGGCCGCGTGGCGCTCGATGACGCCTTGCCGCTGTTCGTCTATCACGCACTTGCCAAGGAGCTCGGCGCGGAGCGCCTTGTCGATGGCGCGCGACTGATCCGCGATATTCGCCTACGCAAGTCCGCGGCCGAAATCGGCATCATCCAATACGCGATGAACCTGACGCTTGAAGTCCACCGCCGCGCGTACACGTATATCAAACCCGGCGTCCTGGCATCGGATGTCGTGCGCTATATCGACGAACAGCACCGTGCCCTCGGCGCCGATAGTGGATCGACCTTTTGCATTGTCTCCTTCGGCGAAGCGACCTCGCTGCCGCATGGCGCCGACGGCGAGCAGACCTATGCAGCCGGCGATGTCATTCTGGTCGACACCGGATGCCGTATCGACGGCTATCATTCCGATCTGACGCGCACCTATGTTCTGGACGAGCCGGATGCGGACTTTGCCCGCGCCTGGGCGATCGAGCGCGAGGCGCAGCAGGCCGTTTTCGACGCGGCCAAGCTCGGAGCTGCCTGCTCCAGCCTGGATGACTCGGCCCGCGCGGTCATCGTTCGCCATGGGCTTGGGCCTGATTACGCGCTGCCTGGCTTGCCTCACAGAGCCGGCCATGGTCTCGGCCTGGAAATCCACGAAGAGCCCTATGTCGTTCGCGGCAATAAGACGGCACTTGAACCCGGCATGTGCTTCTCGAACGAACCGATGATCGTTTTCCCCGGCCGCTACGGGATCCGTCTTGAAGATCATATCCACATGACCGAGACCGGCGCCGCATGGTTCACGCAGCCGGGCAAGAGCCCGACGGAGCCGTTTGCGTGAGATGCACGACATCGCCTGACTGAGCTGTCGGGCCCTACCCGACATGAAAATCAAAGTCCGCTGCCCGCGCAGCGGCCTTTCGTCAGTGTTACAGCGCCAGGCTCGAAGCCCCCTGTTACAAGCGGCATTTGCTGATAAGTCTTGCTCTCAGGGAATGGAGGAGGATGTGATGAGCCGCAATATTGTTCTGGTGGACCCTTTGCCACGAACGCTCGATCTGATCATGAAGCCGGATGTTCGCCGCCGGCTGGAAAATCTCGGCGAGCTGGTGATCTGCGAAGATCGGCAGATGCCGGCTGAGCAGGTCGACGCATTGCTTCCCGAGACGGTGCTGATCTTCGGGCAGACCGACATGCCGCGCGAGCGGTTGGACCGGGCGCCGAAGCTAAAGGCCATCATCAACGTCGAATCCAACTTCATGGCGAATATTGACTACCAGGCCTGTGTGGAACGCGGCATCTGGGTGATCACCCCGGCATCGGCCTTCGCATCGCCCGTGGCTGAGGCGGCACTCGGCATGGCGCTCAATCTTGCCCGCGGCATCACCCGGGCCGACCGCGATTTCCGGGCGGGAACCGAAGAATATGGGCTGGCCGGCAACGACGGCGTCTTTCGTTTCGCCGGCGCGCCGGTCGGGATCATCGGCTTCGGCGATCTCGGCAGGCAGCTGCGCGATCTCGTTCGTCCGTTCAAGAACACGGTGCGCGTGTTCGACCCATGGCTGCCCAAAGAGATCGTCGAGCGGCTGGACTGCGTGCCATCGGGCCTGGACGAGACGTTGAGCGAGAGCCAGGTGGTTTTCGTCTTCGCCAGTGTGACCAGCGAGAACGAGGGCTTCATCGGCCGTCGCGAGTTCCAGTTGATGAGGCCGGGCGCCGCCTTTCTCTTGATGAGCCGCGCAGCGGTGGTCGATTTTCCCGCGATGCTGGAGGCAGTGAAATCCGGCCACATCATCGCCGCGACCGATGTCTTTCCGGAAGAGCCTGTGGCGGCCGACGACCCCGTGCGCGGTTTGCCGGGCTTGCTGCTCTCGGCGCATCGCACCGGTGGCACCCGCGATGCCTTCTACGAACTCGGCACGATGGCCGTCGCCGATGCCGAACTCATCATGAAAGGTCTGCCGCCCCAGCTTTGCCGGCGTGCGGACCCGGCAACGGCGAGCCGCTTGCGCTCGAAACCTGTGTCGGTGTCCTGAGATGGCCTTGGGATAGAGCAGAAAATAAAAAAGCCTGTCGCGGGAGGAGGTGCGACAGGCTTTTTAAAACAAATGAACAGCAGCTGGGAGGAGGAGTGCTACTGTTCGCGCAAGTCCCTCTGGGAGGAGGAGTGAGGCACTTGCAAACTCGAAGCTCTGCGGGAGGAGGATGCATCGCTTCGATGGATATGTATATACACACCCGCGCGCCTAAACGGTAGGCAAGTTTGTGCAAGGCAGCCATGCGCCATGCGCTTGGCGCGGAGCTCTCGATATGGCCGTCGGAGCACGAAGCCCCTGTACTGATCGACCGATCCAGCTATAGAACCAGCAGTCACGCGGAAATGCTGGTGAAAGGCGACACGGAATGCTGCGCTGGGGAATTCTCGGAACGAGCTTCATCTCGAACACAATGGCAGAGGCCATCAATGGCAGCGACGGATCGGTGATCGGCGCGGTCTTCGGTCGCGATCGTGAGCGCCTCGCAGCCTTTGCCGACCGCTACGGCATCTCCGTCAGGCATTCCAGCATCGATGCGCTTGTCGACGATCCCTATATCGACGTGATCTACGTTGGCCTGCCTAACAATGTGCACCACGACGCCGTCATCAAGGCGGCTGCTCGCGGCAAGCCGGTGCTGTCGGAGAAATCGCTGGCCACGACGATGGAAGAAGCGCATGCGCTTGCCGCCGCTGTCGAGCAGGCCGACATTTTCTTCCTCGAAGGGCTGATGTATCTCAGCCATCCTGTCATCGCCGAGCTTGGCAACATCATCCGATCCGGCCGTCTCGGCGCCATTCGCTCGATTTCGGGCGCCTATGCCGCCGATATCTGGCGGGTCGTCAATCCCGCGGGCCGCGGAACGCTCTATAATCTCGGCTGCTATCCGGCTTCGCTGATGCACTACGTCATCCAAACGGCTTTCGGCGCCGACGCCTTCGGGGATCGCGTGATCTCGGGACACGGCAACCGGTCGCGCCACGACGGCAACATCTGTGACGCTGCGCTCACCGCCCGCTTCGGCTCGGGCATTTTGGCGACGCTGCAATCGACGGACAGCTATGGCATGGCGTTCGACTTCACCGTGCGCGGCGACCGCGCCTCGATCCGCTTCCTCAGCAATCCCTGGCTGCCCGTTGCCGGCGACAATCTGCTGGAGATCGAGGAATACGGCCTGCCCACGGAACGCATCGTCGTTCCGTCGGACCACGACGCCTTCGGCCACCAGGTCCGCCTCGTCGAAGACTGCCTGCGCAAGGGGCTGAAGCAGGCGCCCCGCCCCTCGCCGCGCCTTTCCGATTCCATCGAAATCATGCAATTGCTGACCGAATGGGAGCGGTGCTGCCGGACTTGAGCCGTCGTCCAGCTTGAGAAAGAGATCGATCCGGTTATACAAAATCATCATGATAACGTCAGCACAGATACGTGGCGCCCGCGCAATGCTCGGCCTCCAGCAAGCTGAATTGGCCGAGGCCGCCGGTATCTCCGTAGCGGATCTCGACCGTATCGAGCGCGGGGCCGAAAGCGCTGGCAGCACATTGCGCGCAATCAAGCACGCGCTAAAAGCCTCGGGCATCATCTTCGAAGCGGACGGAGAATTGATATCAGGCGGGCCGGGCGTGCGGCTGGCGCAATCGGCGGGCAAGTCGTTCGACACGGTCGAGACGGAAGTTGTTCAATATCCGGAATTCATGAAGAACGACGCACCTCCCGGTGCCGGCGGGTGAAGTTGAGGTTGAGGTTTGTGAGATGAGCTACGACTTTCATGTCGGCCAGAAGGTCGTATGCATCGATGACACGTTCAAGCATGTCAGCATCGACCAGGGTATTCGCAAGGGCGAGATCTACACGCTGCGCTGGGTCGGCGAATACACGCACTATATCGACGGCACCTTCTTCGGCGTGAAGCTGGAAGAACTGCATCGCGGCAACGATGATGGCCCGGAGGGCTACGGCGCGGCCGACATGCCATTTCGCGCGACGCGCTTCCGCCCGCTGGTCAAGGACAAGATCTCATCGCTGCGCAAGCTGCTTGCCCCCACGCCGGATGCGCCGGTGGAGCCGAAGGTGAAGGTCAAGAAGAAGGAAGAGGTCTGAGCCAGATACCATCGGGCCTCATCGAACCGATCCATCTATTTGAGGACAATTCTTGAACAGCGTTTCCGACCTCGTCGCCTCCGCAAAGACCGTTCACGCACGCTATCTGGCAGGCCGCATGGAGCGTGAAACGGTCAGGGAGTGGGTCATCCGGCTTGGCGCCTATCCCCAGCCGCACGGCGAACGGGTGCGCGAGGCAGCCGAGTGGTTTCGCGTCGCCCAGACTGATCCCGTCCCGCTTGAAATCAAGCTTGTCGATCTCGATCGGCTGTCCGCAATCGTTTCAGGCTGACCGAAATAGGTAGTCTTCGCGCAAAACGAACCCATAAATGGCGCTTGAACTTCCCAGAAGTTGCGTTACACTCAACTTACATAATTCGTCTCTGACGGCTGACCACGGAGGTACTGGCAGTCGTTGTCGAGACGGGTCGAGGAAGGTCGGTGCGGTTTCGCCCCGGCCTTTTTCTTTACCGGATTGGCTGAAAACGTGCGCAGTGGAGGCCGCAGCAGCGGTGGAAACAGCTACCGCGCCGCTCTGCTCGTCCTTGGCGGGTTCCAGGCGACAGCCTGATTGCGGCCATCGCGCTTGGCCTGATACAGGCCCTGATCGGCCTCGAGAATAAACTCGGCAGCGCTTATCTGTTGCTTCCAGCTAGATTTGGCCGAAATACCGATGCTGGCAGTCACCACGCCGTACTCGCTGCCAGAGTGAGCGATCGCCCGCGCCAGCAGGGTGCTGCGGAACTGCTCCGCCAACGCCAGCGCCTTGGTCCCATCGGTATCGGGCAGCAGAACGACGAATTCCTCGCCGCCGAACCGCGCGAGCACATCCTGCGGGCGGTTCATCGTGCGGCGCAGGCAATCGGCGATCGCCTTCAGGCACGCGTCGCCTTCTGGATGGCCGTAGGTGTCGTTGTAGGCCTTGAAGCGGTCGACGTCGATCATCAGCACCGCCATCGGCCGGCGCTCCAGGCGGCTTCGCTCGACCGCAACCGACATCGCGTGGTCGAAGGCCCGGCGGTTGAGAAGCCCGGTCAGGGCGTCGGTCTCGGCGAGGCTCTTCATCTGCTCGGCGACTGTCCTGAGCGCGAACTCGGCCTGCTTCATCGTCGTGATGTCTGAGACCGCAACAAGCGCCATGCCATTATCGGCGACGCGGGTGCGCAGGCTGAGCCAACGCCCGTCATAGAGTTCGATGTATTCTTCCTTGTCGAAGAACAACGCAGCGGCTGCTTCCGACAACCAGGCATCGGTAATCTCTTGACGGAAATCCCGTCGCTCGTTCGATTCCACGACTTTCTTGAGGATATCCCTGATATTCGTTCCGGGCACGCGGGCCTCGCCCGACAGCGGGAACAACGCCGCATATTGCGTGTTGCTGAAAACAAGCGTGCCTGTTCGGTCGAACATCGCGAAACCATCCGACATCCCGGCCATGGCGAGCGACAGCAGATCCTTGCTCTCGCGCAGTTCCTGCTCGATCTTCCGTTCCTCGGTCACATCGCGCGTCGCGCCCGCAAGCCCGATGACAGCACCGGTCCGGTCGCGTAGCGGCACCTTCGATGTCGAATAGCAGCGATCGCGGCCGCCTTCGCTCAGATATTCGATCTTGTCCAGCTGCGACTGCCCGCTCTCCATCAAGGCTTGCTCTTCGGCATAGAGCATTTCGGCGCGGCGCTGGGTGGCGAGCTGGAAATCGGACGCGCCGACCATGGCCGCCGGCGAGGGAAAGTGGTGGTGCTCGGCAACGTTCTTGTTGACGATGACGAACTTGCCTTCCCGGTTCTTCACGTAGTGAAAGTCGGGCGTCTGCGTCAGCGCTGCCGACAGGATATCGCGGTCATGCGCCATTCTTTCGAACTGGATCAGGACAAAGGCAGCGATCATGATGCTGAGGAAATTGAGAACCGTGATCGGGAACCCGACGAGCTCGACGGCTCGCGCATTGGCCTGCGACGTCAGCACGGACATGACCACCAGCAGCGTGGCCGATACCGCGATCCCAAGCACGGCTGCATCGGCCAGCCTGACCTTGCGCCTTCTCACGATCAGATAGCCGCAGAGCCCGACAAAACCGACGACGCATATGCTGATCACGCCATCGACCGCACCCGCTCCACCCTCAGAAAAGCGAAACACCGACGCAATCACGATCGTCAAGAGCACGGAGAAGGGGCCGCCAAACAGGGCCGACACCGCCACCAGCGTGTAACGGAGATCGACGAAAACGCCTTGATCCAGCGGCACCGCCAGCATCATCGAACAAATTGCGCCAAGACCCATGGCGATACCGAACGCCTGGCTGCGCCGACGTTCGGAAAAGACACGCGTGTGATAATAGGCGTGCGACCACAGCGATATTGCTAGCGCGGTGACGGCGAGGTTTCCGAGCAGTATCTGCCAAGTTGCGTTCATCGATGGTCTGGTCTGGAACTCAGGACAATAGAGAACCCAACTACATCAATTTTCTTTCCGTCCCTTTAATCCGCAGCGGCAGCTTCTCGCCTCGCCAGCAAGCTCATCCGGCCGGCGCTAGAAGGCTCGAGGAGACGGCGCAGCGTCGCCGCAGTCGGTATCATTGACCGCGCAGCGCGCTCCAGAGCCGGTCGCCTTGCCCGCTGTTTATGTTCGCCTGGGCCAACATTTGGCTGGAGAACAACGCCCCCGGCCCCAGTTCGGCGCGCCGGTCCCTGACATGGTCGAGCACTGTTCCCGTCTGCAGGTCGATGCGCAGCGTGTCGCTGACCGTACCGTCGCGCGAGGTGCCCCATACGCGGATGTCGATCGATACGGCGCCGACGGGCGGGCGGCCGATAATCATGCCGCCATGCGTCACCGTCATCCAGTCCGGCAGCGCGCGCCCATCGGATAGCGTCACGCTGAAGCTCGTCTTCTCGGTCTGGCTGCCATAGGCGGGCAGGATGTAGAGGAAGTTCTCGTTGAAGATCGTATCGACCGTGAACCAGGTGCTATCGTCACCCGATCCGGCGATGTGAATATTCGATCCTCCCTTGAAGAAGCCGATGTGGATATCGTCGAGACGACGTCCGCTTTCGATCCATTCGGAGATCTGACGCACGGCATGCAGCACCGCGCCGTGGCGCGGCAAAGAGCCGATGCCGTTCAGAGGCTGAGCGGCGTTGACGACTGCGTCGATCGGACCATCCACCGTGATATCATCCGATATAGCGCCGAGATCGTCCATGATCTCCTTCGATGCGCCACCAATCTCCTCGGTCTCGTCACCGAAATCAGGCGCGCCGGGATCGTTCGCATCGATGGGGAACACGACCGGCGGATCCCTTTCGAGCGGCGGACGTTCGCCGGGCGGTGTTTCCGGCGGAGGTTCTGTCGGCGGCACGGCAGCACCCACGGCAATCGTGACCGTGTAGGTCGATGTCGCGTCGCCGTCGGAGACCGTGAAGGTGAAGCTGTCGCCACCCTCATAGCCGGCTGTCGGCGTGTAGCTGTAGCTGCCACCCGGATTGACCGTGACGATGCCGTGGGCTGCGGCCGATCCAAGCTGGTAGGTGATCGGCGATCCCTCGACATCGAAGGCCGGCGGCAAGGTGCCTGTGACGGTCTGATCGCGCCCGACCGCGATCGCCGTGCCGGACCCGACAGGTGCGTCGTTGACGGGCGTGACCGTGACGAACACGCGGTAGACGACCGTCGCACGACCATCGCTCACCGAATAGCTGAACTGGTCCGTGCCGTTGAAATTGCCGTTCGGCGTGAAGACATATCGGCCGTCGGCGGTGATCGTGACGACGCCGTGGGCAGGCCCGGCCGCAACCGCGTAGCTCAGCGGATCGCCATCGGGGTCGGTGGCGGCGGGAAGCGTGCCGGTAAACGTCGTATCTTCGGCAATCGTCAGCGTCGTATCACTGCCGACGGGGGCACCATTGGCCGCGCCAATGGAAACCGTCACGGTGTAAACCGAGGTCGCCGTGCCGTCGGACACCGTATAGGTGAACTGATCGGCGCCGCTGAAGCCAGCGTCGGGCTGGTAGGTGTAGTTGCCGTTCGGATCGATGGTAACGGTGCCGTGGACGGGATTAGCACCGAGACCATAAGTGACCGGTGATCCCTCGACATCGGTGGCTGGCGGCAGGGTGCCGGTGGCAACGGTTCCCTCCTGCACGGAGATCGATGTATCCGAACCGACGGGAGCATCGTTGACGGCGGTGACGGTCACGGTCACGCGATAGATGTTGGTGACCGTGCCGTCGCTCACCGAATAGCTGAATTGGTCGGTGCCATTGAAATTGCCGTTGGGCGTGTAGCTGTACGTTCCATCGGCATTGATGCTGACCGTCCCGTGGCCGGCAGCGGCCGCCAGACCATAGGTGATGGCATCGCCATCGGCGTCGGATGCCGTCGGCAGCCGCCCGGTGAAGGTCGTATCCTCGGCGAGCGAGATCGCGGTATCGGACCCGACGGGGGTGTCGTTGACGGGCGTGACCGTAACGAACACGCGGTAGACAACGGTCGCCCGGCCATCGCTCACCGAGTAGCTGAACTGATCGGTGCCGTTGAAATTGCGATCGGGCATGAAGGAATATTGCCCGCTCGCCGAAACAGTAACGACGCCATGCGCCGGTCCGGCGGCAAGGCCGTAGGTCAGCGCGTCGCCATCCGCATCGGTCGCGACGGGCAGTTGGCCGGTAAACGGCGTATCCTCGGAAACGGTCAGCGTCGTGTCTTGCCCCGTGGGCGCGCTGTTGACGGCGCCGACCGAGACGGTGACGGTGTAGATCGATACCGCCGTTCCGTCGGAGACCGTGTAGGTGAACTGATCGCTGCCGCTGAAGCCACTGTTTGGCTGATACGAGTAGCTGCCGTTTGCTCCGATCACCACGGTGCCGTGCGCGGCCTGCGCGCCCAGTCCATAGGTGACCGGGCTTCCCTCGATATCATAGGCCGGCGGCAGATTGCCGGTCGCGACCGTGCCCTGCTGCGCCGAGATTGACGCGTCGGATCCGATCGGCGCATCGTTGACGGAGCTGACGGTCACCGAGACGCGGTAGACGTTGGTCGCCGTGCCGTCGCTGACGGAATAGCTGAAGCTGTCGGTGCCGTTGAAATTGCTGTCGGGGGTGTAGCTGTAGGTCCCGTTGGCATTAATGCTGACGGTCCCGTGGCTTGCCGCGCCGGCGAGAGCGTAGGTGACTGGATCGCCGTCAGGATCGACGGCCGGCGGAAGCTGACCTGAGAAGGTCGTATCCTCGGCAAGCGAGATGGCTGTATCGGAGCCGATCGGCGCGTCGTTCACATTCTGAACGTCGATTGTAACGGTATAGGACACCGTTACGGTTCCATCGAACAAGGTGTAGGTGAACTGGTCCGGCCCGGCATAGTTTGCCTGCGGCACGTAGCTGAAGGTGCCGTCGGGATTGACCGTCACGGCCCCATGGGCCGCCGGCGTGCCGAGGCCGTAGACGATGGTGTCTCCATCCGCATCGGAGGCTGATGGAAGCGAGCCGGTAAAGCTCGTGTCCTCGGAGATGCTGATTGCCAGATCCGAGCCCGTCGGCGCATCGTTTTCGGCACCGACGTTCACCGTCACGGTGTAGACGGACAGCACAGTGCCGTCGGACACCGCGTAGGTGAACGTGTCCGTCCCGGAGAAATTGGCGGCGGGGACATAGGTGTAGCTGCCATCCGCAGCCACGGTGGCGACGCCGTGGCTCGGTCCGTTCTGCAGCAGATAGGTCAGCGGATCGCCATCGGCATCCACCGCGCGTGGCAGCGTTCCCGACGCGGAGCCGTCTTCATCGAGAGAGATCGACACATTGCTGCCAACAGGCGCGTCGTTGACCGCGGTCACCGTGATCGCGACTGTGTAGGTCGAGACCGCCTGGCCATCGGTCACCTGATAGGTGAAGCTGTCGGCGCCGTTGTAGTCGGCTGCCGGCTCGTATCGATAAGTGCCGTCGGGATTGACGGTCACCGAACCATGCATCGGCTGGGTGCCAACGGCGTAGCGAACCGGATCCCCATCGACATCGCTGGCGGCCGGCAACACGCCGTCGAAGGGTATGTCCTCGGAGACGGTAATCGCGGTGTTCGATCCGACCGGGGCGTCATTGACAGGCGTCACGGTGATAGAGACCGTATAGGTCGATTGATCGATGCCGTCGGAGACGGTGTAGGTGAAGCTGTCGGTGCCGTTGTAGTTGGCATTCGGACGATAGGTGTAGGTGCCGTCGGTGTTGACGGTGACCGTGCCGTGCGCGGCAGGCGCGCCCAGCCCATAGGTGAGCGCGTCACCGTCCGGATCGGTTGCAAGCGGCAGCATTCCACTGGCCAAGCCGTCTTCCGCTACGGTGATCGCGGCGTTGGAGCCGCTTGGCGGATCGTTGACTGCGCCCACGGTGACATTGACCACATAGGTCGTGGAATCGGTGCCATCCGAGACGCTGAAGCTGAAACTGTCGGAGCCGTTATAGCCGGGCGCCGGCGTATAGCTGTAGCTGCCGTTGGGGTTGATCACCACGGTGCCGTTGGAGGCCTGCGCGGTGAGCCCGTAGGTGATCGGGTCGCCATCGGCGTCGGTGGCCGGGGGCAGCTGGCCGGTGACGGTTTCATCCTCCTCGGTGGAGATCGAGGTTCCCGAGCTCACCGGCGCGTCGTTGACCGCGGTCACGGTAATCGAGATCGTGTAGGTCGAGGTCGCCTGGCCGTCGGAGACGGTGTAGGTGAAGCTGTCGGGACCATTGTAGTTCGCGGCCGGCACGTAGCTGTAGGTGCCGTCGGAGTTGACCGTCACCGTGCCGTGTGCCGCCTGCCCGCCAAGTCCGTAGGTCAGGCTGGGGCTGTCCACGTCAGTCGCGACCGGCAGCTGGCCGTTCAGCGTCTGGTCCTCGGCCACCGTCGCCGTCGCATCCGAACCGACGGGCGCGTCGTTGACCGGAGTCACAGTCACCGCGATCGTGACGGTCGTGATACCGCCCTGTCCGTCGCTGACGCTGATGTCGAAACTGTCGGTGCCGTTGAAGTCGGTGTTGGGCGAGTAGAGGTAGCGCCCAGCGGCGTCGATGACGACAGTGCCGTTGCGCGGGCCTGTTGCGACCGCATAAGTCAGCGGGTCGCCATCCGGATCGGTGGCGGCCACCACGCCCGACACCGGCACGTCTTCCCGCGTCTGGATCATCGAGCCGCTCGCGACAGGGGCGTCGTTGACGGGCGCGAGAATGATCGTCGCCCGGTCGGTATCGGCCTGAACGCCCCCGGCGCCGCTATTGCCGCCGTCGCTGGTGACCATGGTCAGCGTCACCGGCGCATTCGAATTCAGGAGCGGATGATAGGCCGGGGCCGATGCGCCGGCGAGGTAGGCGTTGATATCGCCGAGCGTGCCTGTGAGCGTGATCGCGCCCGAACCGTTGCCGGTCACGGCCACATTGCCGCCGGCGGCAGCCGTCAGCGTGCCGGCATCGACCGAGAGCGTCACCGTCATCGTGCCCGATCCGGCATCGACATCAGAGATCGACAGGCCGGCAAGCGGCAGCGCCGTATCCTCGGTGCCGTTGAAGGTCGCCGGCAGGCCATTGACCGGCGCGTCGTTGACGCCTGTCACCGTGCCGGTGACTGTGCCTTGCACGCTCAGGGTTCCGTCGGAAACCGTGTAGGTGAAGCTGGCATTGCCGGAAAAATCAGGTGCTGCTGCAAATGTCAGCGTGCCGTCGGAATTCAGCGTCACGGTTCCGAACACGAGAGCAACGCTGCCGCCGACGCTGATCGGCTGACCGTTGATCTCGGTTATCGTCAGCGTATCGCCATCGGGATCGCTGTCGTTGGCCAGGACCGGAACGACCACCTGGCCGTCTTCGGCGACAGTGAAGTTGTCGTTGACGGCGACAGGCGCGTCGTTGACCGGATTGATAGTGATGGTGACGGTCGCCGTATCGGTGCCGCCATTGCCGTCGTCGATGCGATAGACGAAGCTGTCAGTGCCGTTGAACCCGGCGGTCGGCGTGTAGGTGAAGGTGCCATCGGGATTGAGCACGAGGGCGCCATGCGCGGTATTCGTCACCAGCGAAACGGTGAGCGGATCATTATCGGGATCGGTGTCGGGGCCATTGCCGTTGGCGACGAGAACCGAGCCGCTCAACTGGCCGCCTTCGTTCATCGTGAAGAGATCGTTGACCGCGTCCGGCACCGGGTTCGTCACCGTCCAGGCAAAACTGCGAACCGCTTCGCCGCCGAGGCCGTCTCTCGCCGTAATCGTGACATTGTAGACCGCGCTGCCGGTCGCACCGGAGGCGTTCGGCAGGATGTTGCCCGTGATCTCGCCGGTCTGGGCGTTGTAGACGAGGCCCGGCGGTAGTCCGGTGATATCGAAGGTCAGCGGATCGCCATCGACATCGGTGAACTGAGCACCAACAGGCAGCACGATGGCTGCGCCGTCAAGGCTTGCCTGTGGCGGCAAGGCCGGCGCATTCGGCGCGTCGTTGAGGCCGGTGACGGTGACCGTCAGCGTCGCAGTGGCCACGCCGCCATGGCCATCGGAGATCGTGTAGCTCGCTGATGTCGTCGCTGTCGCACCTGCGGCAAGGCCGTCGAAGTCGGTGCCGGGGTCGAATGTATAGGAGCCGTCGGCGGCAATCAGGAAGCTGCCGCCGCCCTGGCCGGGGATTGCTACCCCGACATTACCGGTGGCCGCGCCGACGCCGACAACGGTCAGCGTGTCGCCATCCGGATCGCTGTCGGCACCTGGCCCGCCGACGATCACATTGCCTGAGATCGCGGTGTTTTCGGTGGTCGCGGCGGTATCGTCGACAGCTACGGGCGGATCGTTGACCGCGCCGACCGTGATCGTGATCGTTGCCGTGGCGGTGGCGCCACTGGGGTCCGTGACGACCACGACAAAGCTGTCAGTGCCGTTGAAATTGGGATTGGGGATATAGCTGTAGGTGCCGTCGGGGTTGACGACGGCGGTCCCGCTCGCGGCTGCGGTCTGAAGACCATAGACCAGCGTGGCCGGCGCATCGTCGATGTCGGTGGCAACGATCTGGCCCGTCGCCGTGCCGTCTTCATTCATCGAGACCGCGACATCCTGCAGAACCGGCGCATCATTGACCGGGTTGACTGTCACGGTCACCGTATGCGTAACGACGGCGGTTCCATCAGAGATCGTATAGGTGAAGCTGTCAGCACCGTTGAAGTCCGCAGTCGGCGTATAGACGTAGGCGCCAGTCGGGTCGATCGTGACGCTGCCATGCCCGGGCTGGCTGCCGACCCCATAGGTCAGCGGATCGCCATCCACATCGGTCGCCGCCGGCAGCTGGCCGCTGAGGGCCGTGTCCTCGGCGGTCGCGACCGCGATGTCGGAGCCGACGGGGAGATCGTTGGCGCCAGATACCGTCACCGTGAAGGTCGCGGTCGATGTGCCGCCCTGCCCGTCGGAGATGGTGTAAGTGATGCTGGTCGTGCGTTGTTCGCCGGCCTTCAGATTGTCGAAGTCGGTGCCCGGCACAAATGTGTAGCTACCATCTGTGCCGATCACGAACCGCCCGCCCGCAGAACCTGCGATAGACGCGCCGACATTGCCGGCAACGCCGTTGACGGCGCTGACCACGATCGTGTCGCCATCCGGATCGCTGTCCGCGCCATTGCCGTTGTCGGCGAAGACCGAGCCGGCGATATCAACGTTCTCGCCGGTGCTGGCGGCATCGTCGCGGGCGATGGGCGCGGGGTTGGTGACCGTGATGATGAAGGTCTGGTTCGCCGAGCTGGTGCCGTCGCTGGCGGAGACCGTGACCGAGTAAACGCCGCCATTGAGCTGCGACGCGTCGCGGTCGACCGTTCCGGTGATGAAGCCCTGCGACGAGATCGAGAGACCTGTCGGCAGGCCCGTCGCGGTGAAGGTCAGGCTGGGCGTATCGATATCGCTGAAGTTGCCCGAGACATCGAGGCTGATGGTCTGCGCATCCTGATAGGCTTGGTTGGCAATCGGCGTACCCACCGGCGCGTCGTCGACCGGCGTGACCGTGACGGCGATCGTGTAGGTGACCGTCGAGCGACCGTCGGAAACGCTATACGTGAAGCTGTCGCTGCCGTTGAAGTTGGCTGGCGGCGTGTAGCGATAGCTGCCGTCGGCGCTGATCGTGACCACCCCATTGGCCGGCGGCGTGGCGATGGCATAGGTCAGCGCATCGCCATCGGGATCGCTTGCTGTGGGCAGGAAGCCGGTCGCGACCGTATCCTCGGCGGTCTGGAAGCTCCCATCACTTCCGATCGGCGCGTCGTTGACGCCGACGACAGTGACCGACAGCGTGGCGTTCGCAGTGCCGCCGTGGCCGTCAGATACCGCGTAGGTGACCGAGGTAACCCGTGTTTCGCCGGCCTTGAGGCTCTGGAAATCAGCGCCGGGATCGAAGCGATAGCTGCCGTCGGCGTTGATCACGAAGCTGCCGCCCGTCGAGCCGGCGACCGCAGCGCCGGGCGCGCCATTGCCTACAGCCGAGACGACGAGTGCGTCACCGTCAGCGTCTGTATCGTTGCCGAGCACGCCGGGCACGGCGCCGACAATCGCGGTGTCCTCATCCGTGGTTGCCGTGTCATCGACGGCGACGGGCGCATCGTTGACGGCACCGATCGAGATCGTCGCGACCGCCGCTGCCGACGTCGCGCCGCCATCGTCCGTCACCGTGATCGAGACGGTGCGATCCCCCGTAGTCGGGTTGTCACTTCTGTTTTCATATTGAATGGCGCGCAGCAGGGCGCTGGTCGCCGCATTGCCCATCGTGCCGCCAGCCGCATTGGTGATGGCGAGCGCATTGGCGCCGTCATAGCTAAAGCGGAAGGTCGTGCCGCCGAAGATGATCGTGCCGGTGTTGGCCGTACCGTAGACGATGTCGACGGAGCCGTTCAGGTGGATGATCTCGGAACCTGCATTGGCAAAGCCGCCAAGCGCGAGGTTCAGCGACGTGATGCCGTTCTCGACATCGAACACGGTTGCGTCGCCGCTGGCGATCGCGACCGGCGCATCACCCTCGTTGAAGGAGACGGCGATGTCGACGCCCGCGCCGGCGCCGTTGAGATCGACGACACCGACATCGTTCACCGCCGCGACGGTGATGACGATCGATGCTTCCGCAAAGCCGCCATTGCCGTCGCTGATGCGGTAGGTTACCGGCACAGTGCCGTTGAAATCGGCCGCCGGCGTGAAGGTCAGCGATCCGTCGCCGTTGAGGCGGATGACGCCGCCCGCGACGGCAACCGTGCCATTGATGGCAATCGGCTGGCCGTCGATCGCCACGATCGTCAGCGGATCGCCGTCTGGATCGACATCCACGCCGCCGCCGGCCGTACCGACACCGGTGATCGGATTGAAGGTAACGGCGGTATCTTCATTGGTCGCGACAGCGTCATTGGCGGCGATCGGCGCCGGGTTGCTGACGGAGAAGACGAACTGCGTCGAGACCTGGCCGCCATGGCCATCGTCGGCGGATACCACGACAGTGTATGGGCTGCCCGTCGATGCATTGGCATCCAGCGTGCCACTGATAAGACCGGTGGCCGGATCGAAGCCCAGGCCGGGGGGCAGGCCATTGACTGCGATCGCCAGCGTATCGCCATCGACATCGCTGAAGAAGCCCCTGACGTCGAAGCTGACGGCTGAGCCATCTGCCTGTGCGCGATCGGGGATCGGGGTCGCCACGGGCGCATCGTTTACGGGATCGACCGTGACGGTCACCGTCGCCGTGTCGCTGCCGCCATTGCCGTCGCTGATCGTGTAGGTGAACGAGGCGGTGCCGGCGTAGTTGGCCGCAGGCGTGAAACGCAGTACTTGCGCGCCGTTGACCAGCACGAGCTGCACCGAGCCGTTGGAAATCGGAACGGCCGCGCCATCGACGCTCAGGTTGACGCCGTTGACGAGAACTATGCTCCTGGCATCGCCGTCGGTGTCGACATCATTTGCGAGCACGTCGATATCGACAGGCTGGTCTTCCAGCGTTCTTGCCGTGTCGTTCATCGCGTCGGGCGCGATGTTGCGGATAACATAGGTGAAATCGGATTCGGCGGTGAGGCCGCCGTCGTCGGTCGCGATGACCTTGACCAGGTAGTTGGAGAGGCCCATCGGGCCGGATGCGCCGGCGCTGATCCGGCCGCTGATGATGCCGGTCGCCGGATCGAAGGTCAGGCCCGGTGGCAGGCCTTGCACGTCGTATGTCAGTACGCCGCCCTCGGGATCGGCGAAATAGCTCGAAATGTCGAAGCTGATCGTATCGCCGTCATTGCGCTCCATATCGGCGATCGGGGTTTCGATCGGCGCGTCATTCTGGGCACCGACCGTGATGGTCAGCACGCCGGTGCTGAGACCGCCCTGACCGTCGGTCACGCGGTAGACCACCGTGTCGATGCCGTTGAAATCTTTTGCGGGCGTATAGTTCAGCGTTCCATCGCTGTTGACCGTCACCGTGCCGTGGCCGGCCTGCGGCGGGAAAGCAGGATCGATCATCAGCACGTCGCCGTCAGGATCGGTATCGTTTCCAAGCACGTTGATGTTGAGAAGGGGCACGTCCTCGGTCGTGGTCGCCGTATCGTTGACCGCGGTCGGAGCCGGATTGGTGACGGTGAGATTGAAGGTTGTCCTGAACGTGCCGCCCTGGCCGTCGTCCGCCACTACTGCCACCGTATAGATCGGGCCACCCTTCGACGCGTCGGCGGCGATCGTGCCGGTGATAACCCCATTCGCGTCCATCGACAGGCCTGCCGGCAGGCCGGATGCCGTAAAGGTCAGCGTATCGCCGTCGATGTCGCTGAAGAAATCGCTGACATCTATCGGCTTTCCATCGAGCGACTGGCCATCGGCGAGTGTCACCGCGGGGATGGGCGTTGCCGTCGGATTGTCGTTGATGCCGGTGACGCTGACGGTGATCGTCGCCGTATCGCTTTCGCCATCGGCATCCGTCACGCGGTAGGTGACCGACGTCGTGCGGGTCTCGCCGGCGCCGAGATCGGCGAAATCGGTGCCCGGGTTGAAGGTGTAGCCACCCGTGGCGCTGACGGTGAAGGTACCGCCATTCGATCCGGCGACCGGCTGGCCGACACTGCCTGCCTGGCCGTTGATCCGATCGATGGTCAGGGCGTCGCCATCGGGGTCCGTATCATTGGTCAGCGCATTGCCGACGCCGCTGGTGTTTTGACCAACCGAGAGGACATCGCTGAACGCCTTGGGCGGGAAGTTGCTGATGATCCAGGTAATCGTCCGCGAAATCGTGCCGCCATGTCCGTCCGATACTGTGATCGTCGCGACATAGGGTTCGGGACGCGAGGCGTTGTTCGGAAGCGGACCAGAGATCACGCCGGTCGCGGCGTCGATCTGCAGGCCGGGCGGGAGATCGGTCGCAGCATAGCTCAGCGTATCGCCATCGCGATCGGAGAAATAGACGCCGGCGTCGAAGGAGACGGTCTGGCCGTCGCTGTCCATCTGGGCCGGAAGCGGACCACTGACATCGGGCGCGTCGTTGACGGCATTGATCGTGATCGTGACCGTCGCCGTCGAGACGCCGCCCTGCCCGTCGGAGATCGTGTAGATGATCGTGTCGGTACCGTTGAAATCGGCAGCCGGGACATAGGTGATCGCACCGTTCGCCGCGAAGGTCAGCGTCCCGTGGCCGGCTGAGGCAGCAATCAGGCTCAGCGTATCGCCATCCGGGTCGGTGTCCGCGCCGGCGGTGCCGCTCGCCGTTCCAGCGCCGGTGATGACGTTGAATGTCGCGGATTGATCTTCGTTGATCGCGAGATTGTCGTTGACGGCGGTCGGGCCCGGATTGGTCACCTGGAGCTCGAAGGTCTGGGACACGGACGCACCTGTCCCGTTTGGCCCGTCATGCGCCGTGACCGTGATCTGGTAGAAGCCCGAGGCGCCGCCCTGGCTGGCGTTGTGATCGATCGTGCCGAAGATGAGGCCGGTTGCCGCGTCGAAGCTCAAGCCGGCAGGCAGGCCCGTGATCGTGTAATTCAGCGTATCGCCATCGGGATCGTCGAAGAAATCAGAGACGCGATAGATCAGCTGCTGGCCATCGGCACGCACGCGATCCGGTATCGGGTTGGTCCCCTCGGGCGCGTCGTTCTGCGGGATGATCGTGATGGTCACCGTCGCGGTATCGACGCCGCCATTGCCGTCGTCGATCGAGTAGCTGAAGCTTTCCTGGCCGTTGTAGTTTGCGTTCGGCGTGAAGCGTAGCAGCGGCCGATCGGTTGGGCCGGCGACCAGTCGAACCGTGCCGTTGGTCGTCGCCACCGCCGGGCCGTTCAGCTGCAGCACCACGTTGTTGACGCGGATGACCTCGTCATTGTCGCCATCCGGATCGCCGTCATTGGCGAGCACGTCGATATCGACGGGCGTGTCTTCGTTGGTGGTCGCGAAATCGTCGCGCGCGATCGGCGGCAGGTTGAGGATGGTGTAGTGGAAGGTGACCGAGGTCGTGCCGCCCTTGCCGTCCGATGCTGTGACCGTCACCGTATAGACAGCCTCGCCGGTCGGGCCCGAAGCTTCCGGCGCAATGCGGCCGGAGACCAGGCCGGTGGCCGGATCGATGGTGAGCCCCACGGGCAGGCCGCTCGCGGCGTAGGTGAGCGGATCGCCGTCGGCATCCGAGAAGAAGGCGGAGATATTGAGACTGTCGGTATCGCCGTCGTTTCTCGTACGGTCGGCGATGGGCTGGCCGACCGGCGCGTCGTTGACGGCGAGTACCGTGACGGTGACCGTCGCGGTCGCTGTTCCGCCGTTTCCGTCGGAGATCGTGTAGGTGATCGTATCGGTGCCGTTGAAATTGGCATTCGGCTGATAGGTGATCTGGCCGCCGGAGCCGAGCGTCACCGTGCCGTTGGCGGCGCTGGCCGCCGTAACCGTCAGCGGATCTCCATCGGGATCGCTGTCCGGCACGCCGCCGCTCTCCGAACCATCGAGCACATTGAAGGTGAGCGGCGTATCCTCGGTCGCGGTGACCGCATCATTGACCGCAACCGGCGGCGGGTTGCTGACCGAGAAGGAGAAGCTCTGGCTGGCCGTGCCGCCATGGCCGTCATTGACGCTGATGGTCACGGTGTAGACGCCATTGCCAGTAGGCCCGCCGACGCTCGCCTGGCGATCGATCGTTCCGGTCACCACACCGGCCGCGTTGATGGACAGTCCAATCGGAAGACCGCTTGCCGAATAGGTCAGCGTGTCGTTGTCGGCATCCGTAAAGAAACCGGAGACATCGAAGGTAACGGCGGCGCCATCGGCGCCCGACCGGGCCGGAAGCGGAGAACCGACCGGCACATCGTTGACGCTCGCGACATTGACCGTGACCGTATACTCGTTGCTGCCACCCTTGCCGTCGCTGACGACATAGGTGAACCGGTCGGTGCCGTTGAAATTGGCCGATGGCGTGTAGCTGTAGGTGCCATTCGGATTGACGACGACAGTGCCATGGGCCGGCGTGGTACTGCCGACGGCATAGGTGATCGCATCGCCGTCGACGTCGGTTGCCGTCGGCAGTGTGCTTGAGATCACCCCATCTTCATCGACCGAGACGGTGGTATCGGAGGCGACGGGCGCGTCGTTGACCGGCGTGACGGTCCCATTGACGGTGGCCGTCGCGGTGCCGCCATTGCCGTCTGAAATGGTGTAGGTGAAGGATGGGGTGCCGTTGTAGTTGGCAGCCGGCGTGAAGGTCAGAGTGCCGTTCGCATTGAGCCTGACGCTGCCGCCGGTGATCGCAACGGACCCGCCGGAGGCAATCGGGGTGCCGTTGATCGCGGTCACATTGAGCGCATCGCCATCCACGTCGCTGTCGTTGCTACGGACGTCGAAGGTCACGGCCGTATCTTCAAGCGTGGTGAAGCTGTCGTTGACGGCAACCGGCGCGTCGTTCACCGGCGTCACGCTGCCGCTGACGGTGGCGGTCGCGGTGCCGCCATTGCCGTCCGAGACCGTGTAGGTGAAGCTCGGGCTGCCGTTGAAATTCGCCGTCGGCGTGAAGGTCAGCGTGCCGTTGGCGTTCAGCCGCACCGTGCCGCCGGTGACGGTAACCACCCCGCCGGCCGCGATGTTGGCGCCATTGATGGCGGTCACGGTGAGCGTGTCGCCGTCGATATCGCTGTCATTGCCAAGCACATCGAAGGTGACGGCTGTATCCTCTGCCGTCGTGAAGCTATCGGCCACAGCGACGGGGATATCGTTGACCGGCGTTACCGTGCCGCTGACGGTGGCGGTCGCGGTGCCGCCATTGCCGTCGGAAACGGTGTAGGTGAAGCTCGGGCTGCCGTTGAAATTCGCCGTCGGCGCGAAGGTCAGCGTGCCGTTCGCGTTCAGCGTGACGCTGCCGCCGGTGATCGCCACGGAATTGCCGACCGTGATGCCGGTGCCATTGATCTGCGTGATCGTCAGCGCGTCGCCATCCGGATCGCTGTCATTGGTAAGAACGGCGATGGTAACGGCTTGGTCCTCCGGCGTCGTGAAGCTGTCGTTCTGCGCGACCGGCGGATCCTGAACCGGGTTGACCGTACCGTTGACCGTTGCCGTCGCCGTGCCGCCGTGGCCGTCGGAGATGGTGTAGCTGAAGCTCGGATTGCCGTTGTAGTTGGCCGATGGCGTAAAGGTCAGCGTGCCATCGGCATTCAACCGGACACTGCCGCCGGTGACGGCGACCGAGCCGCCGGACGCGATGTTCGAGCCGTTGATCTGGACCACGGCAAGCGCGTCGCCATCGACGTCGCTGTCGTTGGCGCGCACATCGAAGGTGACCGCCGTATCCTCGTTGGTGGTGAAGCTGTCGTTGGCGGCGACCGGCGGATCCTGCACCGGGTTGACGGTGCCGGTGACCGTCGCGCTCGCCGTGCCGCCCTGGCCGTCGGAGACCGTGTAGGTGAAGGTCGGCCTGCCGTTGTAATCGGCCGTCGGCGTGAAGGTCAGCCGGCCATCGGCATTGAGCGTGACCACGCCGCCGGTGACGGCCACCGAGCCGCCCGTGACTATGGCGGTGCCATTGATCGCCGTGACAGCAAGCGTGCCGCCATCGACATCGCTGTCATTGGCGCGCACGTCGAAGGTGACGGATGTGTCCTCGTTGGTGGTGAAGCTGTCGGCCACCGCGACCGGGGCATCGTTCAGGCCGGTGACGGTTACGGTCACCGTCGCCGTCGAGAAGCCGCCCTGGCCATCGGTGATCGTGTAGATCACGGTCGTGACCCGCGTCGCGCCGGCGGCGAGATCGTCGAAGGCGGTGCCGGGATTGAAGGCGTAGGTGCCGTCGGCGTTGATCGTGAAGGTACCACCGTTCGAGCCGGCCACGGCCTGGCCGACACCAGCACCGGTGCCACCGACCGCCGAGACCGAAATCGGGTCGCCATCGGGATCGGAATCGACGCCGTTGCCATTGTTGTCGAAGACGGAGCCCGTGAGCGGAGAGTTCTCGGTCGTCGCCAGATTGTCGGCGGCGGCCACCGGCGGCGGGTTGAGGACGGCCCAGGTGAAGCTGCGGTTCGCTGTCGCCCCGCTGCTGTCGGTTGCCGTCACCGTGACGGCATAGGGACCGTTGACGCTGGCGCTGCGGTTGATGGTACCGGAGATGACACCGGTCGTGGCGTTGATCGTCAGGCCCGGAGGAAGACCGGTCGCGGTGAAGGTCAGCGTGTCGCCGGTATCGGGATCGCTGAAGTTGCCGCCGACATTGAGCGTCACCGTCTGCGCGTCGTTGCCGGTCTGGTTGGCGATCGGCGTCGAGATCGGCGCATCGTTGACACCCGTGACTGTCACCGTGACGGTCGCCGTCGAGAAGCCGCCATGGCCGTCGGACAGCTGGTAGGTGACGCTGGAGGTGCGGCTCTGGCCGGCCGGAAGGTCGGTAAAGGCCGTGCCCGGGTTGAACACCGCCGCGCCGTTGGCGCCGATCGTGAACGTGCCGCCGTTCGAACCTGTGACTGCAAGACCGACATTGCCGGCGACGCCGTTGATGGCCGAGACCTGCAGCACGTCGCCATCGACATCGGTGTCGTTGGCGAGCACATTCAGGCTCGTGCTGACGCCGGCATTGGTCTGGGCGGTATCGTTGACGCCGACGGGCGCGTCGTTGACCGAATTGACCGTCACGCTGACCAGATATTGCACCGTGACGGTGCCGTCGCTGACGCTGTAGGTGAAGCTGTCGGTGCCGTTGAAGTTGGCGGATGGGGTATAGATATAGGTGCCGTTGGGATTGACCACGACGGTGCCGTGCGACGGCGCGATCGATCCGGCGCCATAGGTCAGGCTGTCACCATCGACATCGGTGGCGACGGGCAGCGTGCCGGAGAAGGCAGTATCCTCGTTGGTGGTGATCGCCGTATCGGAACCGACAGGCGCGTCATTGACCGGGGCCACTGATATCGTCGCCGTATCGGTATCGGACAAGGCGCCACCGCTGCCGGTGTTGCCATTGTCGTTGGTCACCATCGTCAGCGTCACCGCGCCATTGGCGTTGGCGGCGGGGTTGAACACCGGCCGGGTGCCGGCTGCGGCAAGGAAGCCGTTGATGTTGGAAAGTGTGCCGGTCAGCACCAGCGTGCCCGATCCGGAGCCGCTGACCGTGACGCCGGAGCCGCCGGTGGCGGCGAGCGTGCCGGAATTGACGCGGAGCGTCACGGTGATCGAGCCGGAGCCGGCATCGACATCAGCGACCTGCAGGCCGGCCAGCTGCAGCGCCGTATCCTCATTGGTGCCGAAGCTCGCGGGCAGCGTGTTGACCGGCGCATCATTGACGGCCGTGACGTTGAAGGTGAAGCTGTTCGGGCTCTGGTCGGTATCCTGGCCGCCATTCGCGGTGCCGCCATTGTCGCGGACCTGGAAGGTGAAGGAGGCGAGCGCCGTGCCATTGGCATTGGCTGCCGGTGTGAAGGTGAGGTTGCCGAGATTGGCGGCGGAGATCACCTGGCCGGCGGTGACGGCGGTGCCGCCGAGCGAGAGAACGCCATTGGTCGGCAAGGTGGTGATGACGACGGCGGCAAGGCTGTTCGCCGGGCTGTCGTTCGGATCGGTGAAGCCGAAGCTTGCGGCCGAGAAGGTGTAGACGCTGTCCTCATTGATGGTAACGGTATTGTCGGTGCCGGCGGGCGCGTCGTTAACTGATGTAACCGCGATCGTTGCCGTATCGATATCGACGAGCGACGGGCCGCCGGTATTGCCATTGTCGTTTGTGGTCATCGTCAGCGTGACGCTGGCGGTGGAATTGGCTGATGGCGTAAAGCTCGGGCGCGTCGCGCCGGCAAGATAGGCGTTGATGTCGGTTAAGGTGCCGGACAGCGTTAGTGCCTGCGATCCGGAGCCGCTTACCGTCACGCCGCCGGCGCCAAGTGCCGAAAGCACTCCGGAATTGACCGACAGTGTCACAGTCATCGTGCCGGAGCCTGCATCCTGATCGCTGATCTGCAGGCCGGCGAGCCCGAGAGACGTATCCTCGATCGCGGTGAAAGAGGGCGGCAGCGTGTTGACGGGTGGCGTATTGACCGAAGCGACGGCGACGGTGACCTGCGCAGTCTCAGTCGCCCCGCCCGACGTGACGGTGTAGGTGAAGGTCGTCACGCCGTTGTAGTCGAGCGTCGGCGTGAAGATCAGCTGGCTGGAGGCATTCAGCCGCACCGTACCGTTGGCAACGGTGACCGCCGCCCCGCCTGCCGTGATCGCGGTGCCGTTGACGGCGGTGATCGCGCGGCCCGGGTTCTCGAAGCTATCGTTTGCGAGGACCGAGATGACGGCTGGGACGTCCTCATCCGTCGACACGGAATCATTGGCGATGTCGGCGACAGGGGTGATGGTCACCGGTATGGTGTTGGTGGCGCTGAGCGAACCGTCGGAGGTCTGCACCGAGATCTGCGCCGAGCCATTGTAATCGGCAACCGGCGCATAGCTTGCGCCCGAGAGCGCCGTATTGATCGCTCCCGTGGTGCCGGTGAAGGTCATCGTCTGATCGGCGGTGCCGTCGCCGGCGCTGAAGGACAGGCCGGATGTGCCAGCCAGCGAGAAGGAGCCATTGGTGACGGTGACCGTCACCGTCAGCGTTCCATTATCGACATCGGAGACGACGATCGCATTGCCGGCGGAGGACGAGAAGACGATCGAGGTGTCTTCCGCAGTCGTCTGTGCCGTCGGCACGGTATTGACGGGCGCATCGTTGACCGGGTTGACCACGATCGTCACCGTCGCGGTTTCCGTCACGCCGCCGGAAGTGACCGTATAGGTGAAGCTCGTCGTGCCGTTGAAATTGGCTGCCGGCGTGTAGGTGATCGTGCCATCGGCGGCGAAAGTGACGGTGCCTTGGCCGGCCGGGGGCTGCGTGACCGATGTGATCGCCCTGCCCGCATTTTCGAAATTGTCGGCCGACGCGCCGTTCGTGCCGGTGATGGCGTTGAAGGTGATGGCCGTGTCTTCGTTGGTCGTCAGGTTGTCGGCGACGATATCGGCGACCGGCGTGATTGTTATCGCCACCGTATCGGTGTCGGTCAAAGAGCCATCCGTCGTCTGGACGGTCAGCTGCGCCGCGCCGTTGTAGTCGGCGGTGGCGGTGTAGGTGAGGCCCGCAAGAGCCGCGTTGATCTGCGCGGCGGTGCCGGACAAGCGAACCGAAGACGTGCCGTTGTTGGCAATCGTCGCGCCGGTCCCCGTCGTCACGTTGGCGATACCGTTGGTGACTGTCACCGTCGTGGTCAGCACGTCGCCATCGACATCGGCGACCGATACGCCCGATACGACCAGCGGCGTATCCTCGGCGACCGTTTGGGCGCCCAGAACGGTATTCACCGGCGCGTCGTTGACCGGAACGATGATCACGTTGACGGTCGCGGTCTCGGTCACGCCGCCGGAGGTGACCGTATAGGTGAAGCTGGTGCTGCCGTTGACGTTGGCGGATGGCGTGAAGGTCAGCGTGCCATCACCGTTGAGGCGAACCGTGCCGCTGGTGACGTTGACGACGCCGTTCGCAACGATGGCCGAGCCATTGATCGCGGTGATCGTGTGGCCAGCGTTTTCGAAGCTGTCATTGGCATCGACGGCGATCACCACCGCCGTGTCCTCGTTGGTCGTGGCCGTATCGTTGGCGATATCAGCGACGGCGGTTATTGCGATTGTCTGCGTATCGGTGTCAGTCAGCTGGCCGTCGCTGCTCGTCATCGTCAGCGTCACGCTACCGTTGAAATCGGCGACCGGGGCGTAGCTCGGTCGCGCGGTGCTGGCCAGATAGGCGTTGATGCTCGTGAGCGTGCCCGACAGCGTGATCGTGGCGGTGCCCGAACCGGTGACCGTCACGCCCGAGCCGCTTGCGGCCGTCAGCACGCCGGAGCCGACCGACAGCGTCACCGTCGCAGTCCCCGAGCCGATATCGGGATCGGCCACCGAGAGGCCGGTCAGCGACAGCGTACCGTCCTCGTTCATTGTCCAGCCGCCTGATGGCAGCGTGTTGACCGGCGCGTCGTTGACAGGCGTGACCGCGACCGTCGCCACCGCCGTGTTCGACGACGCCGCGCCGTCGGATACGGTGACGTTGATCGAGCGGGTGAGCGCACCCGGATCATCGGAGGTCGAGGCATAGCGGATCTGGCCAAGCGCCGTTTGGTAGGCGGCCTTTGTCGCCGAGCCGGTCAAGGTGAGCGTGTAGGTCGAGGCATTGTAGCTGGCGGTGATGCCAGATGGCAGCGTGCCGGTGACCGCCAGCACGTCGCCGGCCTGTCCATTGGAAATGATGATTGTCGCCGATGCCATGTTGGTATTGTCGACGTCGGCGACGAGAACACCGGTGTTGACGATGGCGACGCCAGCGGCGTTTTCCGTGTAGCTGGTGGCGTAGCCGGTGCCGGCTGCGGATGTGTCGAGGTCGAGCGTCGGCGCGTCGTTGACGGCGATGACGGTGATCGTTGCCGTGTCCACGTCGGTCAGCGCGCCGCCCGAACCGGTGTTGCCGCCGTCGTTGGTCGTCATCGTCAGCGTGACCGCACCGTTGAAATCGGCCACCGGCGTGTAGACCGGTCGCGCGGTGCTGGCGAGATAGGCGTTGATGCTGGCAAGCGTGCCCGACAGCGTGAGCGACGAGGTGCCGGAGCCGCTGATCGTGACACCCGCACCGGATGCGGCGGTCAGCTGCCCGGAATTGACGCCGAGCACGACGGTCATCGTGCCGCTGCCGGCATCGACATCCGAGATCGCAAGGCCGGTCAGCGCAAGGGCCGTATCCTCATTGACCGACCAGCCGCCCGCCGGCAGCGTGTTGACCGGTGCGTCGTTGACGGGATCGATGGTGATGGTGCGCGTGTCGATATCGGTAAGCGCGCCGCCGGAGCCGGTATTGCCACCATCGTTGGTCGTCATTGTCAGCGTCACCGAGCCGCTGGCATTGGCGGCCGGGTTGAACTGCGGGGCGGCGGCCGACGCCAGATAGGCGTTGATCGCCGAGAGCGTGCCCGACAAGGTCAGCGACGCCGATCCCGATCCGGAGATGGTGACACCGGCGCCCGAGATCGCGGAAACCGAGCCGCCGGAGACAGCGAGTGTGACCGTCATCGTGCCGGTGCCGGCATCGACGTCGGAGATCGACAGGCCGGATAGCGCGATGGACGTGTCCTCGCTGGTGCTCCAGCCGGATGCCGGCAGGCTGTTGACCGGCGCATCGTTGACAGCGCTGACATTGACCGTGACGGTGGCCGTCTCGGTGACGCCACCCGCGGTCACCGTATAGGTGAAGGTCGTCTGTCCGTTGAAGTTCGCGGATGGTGTATAGACCAGCGTCCCGTCGGCGGCGAAGGTGACGCTGCCCTGCCCGGCCGGTGGCTGCGTGACCGACGTGACGGCGCGGCCGGGATCCTTGAAGGTATCGGCGGTGGCGCCGTTAGTCCCGGTGATGACGTTGAAGGTGATTGCCGTGTCTTCGGCCGTCGCCACCGTATCCGGCGTGATATCAGCCACAGGCGTGACCGTGATCGCGACATTGTCCGTGTCCGTTAGCGAACCGTCGGAAGTGGAGACGACAAGAGTGTCCGAGCCATTATAATCCGCGCGACCGGTGTAGCGCAGCGAGGCGAGCACGCTGTTGACCTGCGCAAGCGTGCCAGAGACGGTGACCGAGGTCGTACCGTTGCCGGTGACGGTTCCCGCGATGATGGAAGGCGACAGCGTGCCGTTCGCGACCGACAGGGTGACGGTGACCGAGCCGCTGTCGACGTCGCTCACCGAAATGCCCGAGATCGCCGTCTGCACGTCCTCGCTCAGCGTCACCGACGTCGGCACCGTATTTACCGGCGCGTCGTTGACGGCGATGACGTTGACTGTGGCGACCGCGACGTTGGAATTGGCGGCGCCGTCGTTGACAGTGACGTTAATGCTGCGCGGGGTGGTGGATGGGTTTTCTGAACTCGACAGGAAGCGGATCTGCTGCAGCGCCGTCTCGTAGCTTGCGCGCGGGGCCGAACCCGTGAGCGTCAGGGTGAAGGTCGTGGAATTGTAGCTCGCGGTGATGCCTGCAGGCAGCGTGCCGGCGACGGCCAGAAGGTCGCCCGCCTGGCCGTTGGTGATGACCGCAGACAGCGAGGCCATGTTGGCGCTGTCGATATCGGTGATCACGCCATCCGTATCGGCAATCGCAACGCCGGGGTCGTTTTCGGTGTAGGTCGTTGTGAAGCCGGTGCCGGCGCCCGATGCATCGAGATCGAGGATCGGCGCATCGTTGACGGGCGTGATGTTGATAACGGCGGTATCGGTATCGGTGAGCGGGCCTCCGGTGCCGAAATTGCCGAGGTCGTTGGTCGTCATCGTCACCGTGACGCTGCCATTGGCATCGGCCACCGGCACGTAGACGGGAGCCGCACTCGATGCCAGGAAAGCGTTGAGATTGGCGAGCGTGCCTGTCAGCACCAGCGTGCCGGTGCCAGAACCTGAGACGGTGACGGAGCCGCCGGCCGTGGCCGTCAAGACGCCTGTCGGCACCTGCAGGCGGACGGTCATCGAACCGGTCCCGGCATCCGGGTCCGTGATCGACAAGCCAGTCAGCGCGACGCTGGTGTCTTCGTTGGTCGTCCAGCTCACGGGCAGCGTGTTGACCGGCGCGTCGTTTACGGCGGTGATCGCGACGGCGGTAACGGCGGTGTTAGAATTCGCCGCGCCGTCATTGACAGTGACGCTGATATTGCGCGATGCGGCTGCGCCATTGAGCGTCGGGTTGTCGGAGCTTGAGGTGTAGAGCACCTGGCGAAGCGCGGCCTCGTAATTCGCCTTGGTCGCCGAGCCTGACAGCGTCAGGGTGAAGGTGGTGGCGTTATAGCTGGCAGTGATCCCCGCTGGAAGGTTGCCGGTGACCGTAAGCAGGTCGCCGGCCTGGCCGTTGGTGATCACGATCGAGGCCGAGGCCATGTTGGTATTGTCGACGTCGACGACACTGCTGTTGGTGTTCGAGATCGCAACGCCGGCGGCGTTTTCCGTGTAACCGACCGAATAGCCGGTTCCAGTCGTCGACCCATCGAGATCGAGCACGGGCGCGTCGTTGACCGGGTTGATGATGATATTGCGCGTATCGACATCGGTAAGCGCGCCGCCCGTGCCGGTGTTGCCGTTGTCGTTGGTCGTCATGGTCAGGACGACGGTGCCGTTGGCATCGGCGACAGGAACGTAAACGGGCGCGGACGCCGAGGCGAGGTAGGCGTTGATATTGGCGAGCGTGCCGGTCAGCACCACAGTGCCGGTTCCGGACCCCGACACGCCGACGCCGCCTCCCGCCGTTGCCGTGATCGTGCCGGAGGCGACGCTCAGCGTGACCGTCATCGAGCCGGTGCCGGCGTCAAGATCTGTGACCGAGAGACCCGACAGCGCCAGGCTGGTATCTTCGTTCGTCGTCCAACTGGCCGGCAGGTTGTTGACGGGCGCATCGTTGACGGCGACGACCGCGATGGTGGAGGTGGCGACGGCCGACGACAGGCCGCCGTCATTGACGGTGACGTTGATGACACGCGGCGTCGTGCTCGGATTATCGCCGGTGTTGGAGAAGGTGATGGCCTTGATCGCCGTGGCATAGCTCGCCTTGGTGGCCGAGCCCGTCAGCGTCACGGTGACCTGCCCGGCAACGGACGTGTCGACCGATCCGGTGATGCCGCTCGGCAAGGTGCCGACGGTCAGTACGTCGCCGGCCTGCGCGTTGGTGAGAACGATGGTCGCCGAGCGCATGTTGGTGCTGTCGAGATCGCGCACATCCGTTGCGGTGCTGCCGATCGACACACCGGCGCCGTTTTCGGTGTAGGTCGTCGTGTAATTGACGCCGGCAACCGTATCGACATTGCGGAAGGCGCTGACGTTGTCGATGAAGATGTCATCCGTACTCGGTGTCAGAAGCCCGCCGGCCGCGGAATAGCTGAAGACGAGGTCGCCGGTGGCGACAACCGTCGAGGGCAGGTTGATGGTGACGGCGGTGCGGCCCCAGGCGGTGGTACCGGCAGCGGATGCGGCAACGGTGGAGGGTGAGCCGGACGCGCCGTTGAAATAGGTGATGGTCGCGGTATTCGGCGTGCCGTTGAGCGTACCCGTGGTGATGCGTGCATAGAGCACGCCGCCGATGGTAACATCCACGGTTGCCGGCGTGTTGTTATCGTTGGAGATGCCGAGCAACAGATCGTTGCTCCAACCCACATCGAAGGTCAGCTGCGCTGCACCAGACGGCGCAAGACCGTCAGTCCAACCTGACACGTTCGCTTGTGTCAGCGTGCCGGTTCCGCCGTTGAGCGTCCAGGCAAAGCCGCCGTTGGCCTGTGCGCCCGCGGTGCCGCCGACCGTCCAGCCTGTCGTGCCCGGCGTGCCGCCATTGGTGATGATCTGCGTTGGCGTCGTGCCGGAATTGAGGTCGACGATTGGCGCTTGGGCATAATAGCCGAAATCGGCCGCGAGGTTTGCGGCGCCGATCGTGGCGAGCGCAAGCGATTGGGTGGTGCTTCCCGTCGTAAGTGTGGCCGTACCCAGCACGCCGTTCGCGTCGGTGACGCGCACGATGTACTGGCCGGGCAGAACGCCGGTGAAGAGATAGTTGCCATTGGCGTCGGTCGTATCCGTCGCCAAGATACGTTCGCCGGTGCTGACCAAGCCATCGCCGTTGACGTCGTCGATAAGCTGCACGGTGACGCCGCCGATGCCGCCATCGCCCGTGTTGAAGGTGCCGCTCTTGTCGTTGTCGGCGAAGATCTTATCGCCGATCGTACCCGTCGGCGGCGTCCAGCGCGCGGCGTCGGAGATGTTGGTGAGCGCGGTCGTGCCATTGGTCGTGATCGTCACGGCCGATCCGATGGCGACGCCCGTTATCGGATTGATCTGGCGGATATCGGTGCCGACGAGATAAGTGTTGCCGTTGATATCACCGCCGCCCTGCGCACCGGTGCCGCCTGTGGCATTGGCGATACTGTCGATGATCGCGCCGCTCGTCAGATTGTAGCGGGTAATGCCAAGCGTGGTGATGCTAAGCAGCGTGTTGTTGGTCGCATCGATCGCGAAATCACCCCAGTCGTTCGCTGCCGTAATCTGCGCGCCGAATGCCGTCGCGCCGGCCATGGTGCGGCCGTTGTTGCTGAAGGTGATGCGGTAGATCTGGTCGTTGCTGCCCGAAACGTTTTCGACACCGAGATAGAGGCCGCCGTTAAAGAATGTCGCGGCGCCGCCGCCGACGCCAGTCGTGCCTGTGACAATGTTGGTCGCAGCGCCCGTGGTCAGATCGGAATCGACCAGGATATGGGTGTTGTTGATGTAATCGTAGGCGAACAGAGCCTTGTTGCCTGCAACCGCGTTACTGTCGGTGTAGTAGATCAGGCCATTTGACTGATCGGCTGCCAGCGAGTTGATCGTGTCTGACATGGTGATCCCGCCGACGCTCCCCGGCACCGTCGTGATCATCGTCGCCTTGCCGGTCAACACGTCGACGCTGTAGATCGACCGCCCGGCCGAGACCAGTAGTGCGCCATTGCCGTTCGACGAGGCGATGTTCAGCGTATCGGCGTAGTCCGCATGGCTCTTGTCCGTGCCGATCAGGTCGGAGGCGATATCGCCATCGTGATATTCGAGATCCCAGTTGCCGCCGAGGGCAGCACTTCCCGTCGGATCGGTCGAGGCGGCGACGTCTGCGCCGGTGAGATAGCCGAGCATTTTGACAGCGTTCGTGCCCGTTTCGCCCTCGGCAAAATTACAGCCGTAGACAAGAATATCGGCATTGTCGGTCAAGGAGCCGCGTATCGACGTCAGATCGGCGGCGTAATCGGTCGCCATCGTGGTTGCCGTCAGCGACGCGGAACCGAGCTGCAGGAAGCCTTCCTTGCCGTGCGATATGATGTGGATCGCTTCGACATCGTGCATAGACGATAGCGTTTCTGCGAGTTCGTGAACGCCATTCTCGTTCGGGTCTACCACGATGATCTTGAAATTGTCCCCTAGGTCTTTGACCAGCGCCTGATAGTCGGGCACGGAGGAATCGATCACCACCACCTGGCGCGGCTGTGCAACGGCTGACGTCTCGGGTGCTGCCGAAGCGGCTTGGTGTTCGGCGAGTGCGGCGACCAACGCGTCATGGCCATCGCTGGCGCCATCGTGCTGGGCCGTCTCGGCGGAGCCGTGATCCCCTTGATCCTGATGGGTTTTTTCCTGGGATTTTTCCACGGTCGCCGCGCCGGCAGCGTCGAATGCGATGCGTTGTTCCAACTCCATCAACATCGAGCCGTATTTCGGCTTGGCATTCCTACCCCGCACCTTTTCGATGCGGTCAGGGGCGGGGCGAACGTAGCGTTCGTTCATGGGGTTTCCTCCACGACAGATCGTTTTCGTTTGGCCGGGTGCCCTATTCGCCCGGCATGTCAGCGATGTTAGTCATCCCTCAGAACCGACTCCCAATGTCGGCTTCCGCAACCGTAGTGAGCAGAGAATTAACAATTTCCTAATTTTGACCAACAGGAATTAGTCAACACTAAATCAACCATGACAGGCGCTCACTACCGTATCCGTTCGACACATCATTTAGCACACGACAATAATTAATGCTCTGAAAAATTGTGTTTTGTTAAGAGTTGATTAACCATGTTAGCAAAGACTGAACGTACTCAGACGACAGTCTCGTATTGCTAAAGCGCGTTCTGATTGCCGAATTTACGCCCCGCAATTGCATATCCGTAGACACGAGCTACCTGCGGCTTAGTCGTATACGGAACAGGTTCGAGGAATGAATGGAATGAAACTCCCAGTCTTTCTAATGGTTTCCGTCAGTCTGATTGCGACAGGATGCACTGTTACCCCGAAACCACTGCCCCCAGAAGCGCATGCCAGCTTCGGGAAGGAGAGACTTGCCCTTGCCACCGCCAATCAGGAGCCCATTTCCGACAGGGTGGACTTGTACGAAGCCATGGCAAGAGCCCTCAAATACAATCTTGACACGAAGGTTGAGGTTATGCAGGCAGCGCTAAAATTGCGGGAGGCGGATCTGGTGAGCTATTCCGCACTGCCTAAGATTGTAGCCGGCGCAGGGTATGCCGGCCGCAGCGAAGCTGACCCGACCGAGGCCTCTACCCGCGATGATAGTATTGTTACAGCCGACCTAACATCCTCCTGGAACATCCTGGATTTCGGCCTCTCCTATGTGCGCGCCAAGCAGGCGACCGACGAAGTGCTGGTTCAGGACGAAATGAAGCGGCGGATGGTCAACAAGGTGATCGAGGATGTCCGCACGGCCTATTGGCGCGCGGTGAGCTACCAGCGTCTCGTTGGCCGCATGCGCGCGCTGGAAGGCCGCGTCGCCCGCGCGCTCAAGGACACCCGCAATCTTTCGTCCAACGGCGAAACGTCGCCGCTGGTGGCACTGACTTACGAGCGCGAACTGATCGAGGTCAAGCGAGAGGTGGAGCTGCTGGAAGGCGAGCTGCTGGTCGCCAAGACGCAGCTTTCCGCGCTGATGAACGTGAAGCCCGGCACCGAATTCACGCTCGAGGTTCCCAAGCGCCGCGATACGCAGCTGAAGATCAGCTACACCTCGCAGGAAATGTTCGATATCGCCGCGACCAACCGCCCGGAGATGCGCGAGATTTCCTACCGGCTGCGGATCAACGAGCGCGAAGTGGATGCGGCGCTGCTCGACCTGCTGCCCGGCATCAATCTCTACGCCGGTCCGAACTACGATTCCAACGACTATATCGCCACCAACGACTGGGTGTCGTGGGGCGCCAAGGTCAGCTTCAATCTGATGAAGCTCGCGACACTGCCGGCGGTCAACAAGAAGATCGAGGCCGAAAAACAGATGCTGGATACGCGGTCGCTTTCGGTCGCGATGGCAGTGATGACGCAGGTCCATATCAGCCGCGCCCGTTACGCCCACCTGAAGCACTCCTATTCGACGGCAGCCGCTCTCTCGAATGTCTCACACCGGATCCTCACACAGGTGCGCACCGAGACGGACGCGCAGAAGACCAGCGAACAGATGCTGATCCGTGAGGAGATGAACGCGCTGCTGGCCGATGCGAAGCTCGATATGGCCTATGCCGACCTGCAGAACGCCTATGCGAACATCTACGCTTCCCTGGGCATAGATCCGTTCCCGCAGACGCTGCGCACCACCCAACCCGTGAAGGAAATGGCTGGCGAGTTGCGTGATATGTGGCTGGAGCGCGGTGAATTGAAGACAGACCTCGTTGCGGCCAAATAACCGCCGGCATGGGAGACCGTGATGAAGCGCATAGCGGCATCCGTTCTGATGATACAGCTCTTGGCAGGTGGCGCAACTTACGCCGCCGGCAATGATGCGGCGGATGCCACGGCATCGCTGGAAGGGCTGCGCGGCATCGTCCGCGCCGCCGATGAAGCCTCGATATCGAGCGACCTCGGCTTTGCCATCGCCACACTGCCCTTCAAGGAAGGCGAAAGCTTCAACAAGGGCGACATCCTCGCCACTTTCGAATGCGGAGATATCCAGGCCCAGCTCAAATCCGCCGAAGCGGCGCTGGCGGCCGCGCAGATCGCCGTTGCCAACGACGAACGGCTGGCGCGCTCGAATGCGGCCGGCAAATTCGAGGTCGACATATCGCGCGCCAAGGCCAACCAAGCCGCAGGCGAGGCCGATGCTTATCGCAGCAAGCTTGGGCGCTGCACGATAAGGGCACCCTTTGACGGCCGGATCGGCGCCATGCCCTCCCACGCGCATGAAACGCCGGAACCGAGCCGTCCGATCATGCATATCGTCGCCAGCAACGACCTGCTGGTCGACGTGCTGGTGCCTTCGCTCTGGCTGCGCTGGCTGCGGGAAGGCGAAGAATTTTCGTTAAGCGTCGACGAGACGGCCAAGACCCTGCCGGTCGATATTATCCGCATCGGCGCGACCGTCGATCCGGTCAGCCAGACGGTGAAGGTGACCGGGCGTTTTTCCGGCCAGGCCACCGGCGTCCTGCCGGGGATGAGCGGCCCCACAGTGTTCAAAATCCCGAGTGAGTAGGCATACGCAGATGCAAGGTGTCGAAAAGCCAGCCAGCGATCCCATCAAGCTTCAGCCACCGGCAGCGGCCGCCGCCCAGCACGCCTACGAACTGTTGCTCAGGATTGAAGCTGACGCACGCCGTGCAGACAGCGTCGGCGAACTGCGCTTCCTCATCGCCAACGAGACGATGAAGCTCACCAAGGCCAGGCAGATCTTCGTGCTGTCGGTATGCAAGGGCGTCTTCAAGGTCGAGACGGTGTCCTCGATCGGCGCGGTGGATCGAAACGCGCCGCGCATCCGCTTCGTGGAGGGCGTGATCAGGCAGCTGTCGCGCGAGGCAGGGCTGGCGAAGATCAAGGCCTTCACCCTCCCCGCCTATTGCCCACCCGGCGAGATCGAGCAGGATAGCTATCCCTTCCCCTTTATGGCCTGGGTGCCGTTTCAACTGCGCGACGGCCATATTTTCGCGGGTATGCTGCTGGCGCGAGAGACGCCATGGCCGGAGGCGGATCTACTGCTGGCCGAAAGACTGGCCGAGACCTATTCCCACGCGTGGCGGGCGCTGAGCGGACCAAGACGCTTGAAGCACAGTCTGCCGATCAAGCCGCTGATCGGAACCGCCGCTGTGCTGGCCATCGCCGCGATGTTCATCCCGGTGCACATGACGGTGCTGGCGCCGAGCGAGGTGGTTCCCGTGGCGCCGGAGATCGTCGCGGCACCGCTCGATGGTGCGATCGAGGAGATCCTCGTCAATCCGAACGCGACCGTCGTCAAGGGACAGCCTCTCTTCAGGCTTGCCGACACAGCCCTTCGAAACGAGCTGCGCGTCGCTGAACAGGACGTGAAGGTGGCGCAGGCGAAGCTGATGCAGATCAGCCAGCGCGCGATCGCCGACCCGGAAGCGCGGCGCGATCTAGCGGTCACTCGAAGCGAGTTGAGTGTCGCCTCGGCCAAGCGCGATTACGCGTCCGACATGCTGGCGCGAACCAACGTCAAGGCTGAGACCGACGGCGTGGTCATCTTCACCGACAAGCGCGACTGGATCGGTCGGCCGGTATCGATCGGCGAGCGCGTGATGGAAGTTGCCGACCCCAAGCGCGTCCAACTGCGCATCGACGTGCCGGTGGCTGATGCCATCGCGGTCGAGAACGGCGCTGCCGTCAGCGCCTTTCTGGATGCCGATCCGCTGCATCCGGTCGCGGCGAAAACGCTGTCCTCATCCTTCGATCCGCAGATGATTGAAGGCAACATTCTGGCCTATCGCATCTATGCCGGATTTGACGCCGTGCCGGAGCGCGGCCTGCGTCTCGGCATTCGCGGAACATCGCAGATCTTCGGCGAGAAGGTGCCGCTGGCCTATTATCTGTTCCGGCGGCCGATTGCCGCGATCAGGCAGCGGCTGGGTCTATGAGCGTATCACCGTCGCCCGATCTCCGGCTGCCGCCCTTGCGCGAGGATCTGCAGATCGTGCGCGGCGGTACCAGCCTATCCGGCGAGCCGGTCTGGATTGTGCTCGATCCGGTCCGCAATCGCTTCTTCCGCATCACATTCGAGATGTTCCAGCTGCTGACGCTCTGGAATTTCGCCCGCTCGCTGCGCGGTCTCATCCAGGCGGTGCAAGCACAGTTCGGGCGGCTTCCCGAGCAGGAAGAGATCTATGCCGCGATGCGGATGCTGGAGGCGAGCTTCTTCGTGACCGAACCAGCCTCCGCGACCTGGCGCGCGCTTCATGCCAGCGCGACACGCCGCCATTCGCTCTTCATGCGGCTGATCCACAATTACCTCTTCTTCCGCATTCCGCTGGTCAGGCCGGACCGCTTCATCCGAAAGACCGCGCCTTTCATTGCGGGGCTCTTCAGCCCGACCTTCCATGCTTTCACCATATGCGCAGCCATTCTCGGGCTCTATCTGGTGTCCCGCCAATGGGATGCGTTCACCGGGACGTTTCCCTATATTTTCACGCTTGAGGGCATCGTGGTCTCTGTGATCTCGGTTGGCTTCATCAAATCGATGCACGAATTGGGCCACGCCTATGTCGCGCATCGCCATGGCTGCCGCGTTCCCACCATGGGTATCGCCTTCATGGTGCTGGTGCCGCTGCTCTACACCGACGTCAGTGATGCGTGGCGGCTGAAGTCGCGCTTCGATCGGCTGAAGATCGATACGGCCGGCGTGCTGACCGAGATGCATATCGCCGTCTTCGCGCTGCTTCTATGGGTGTTTCTCCCCGACGGCCCATTTCGATCCGCGGCCTTCGTTCTTGCGGCGACCGGCTGGGTACTCAGCCTGATCGTCAACCTCAATCCGTTCATGCGCTTCGACGGCTATTACATCTTCGCCGATCTCCTCGGTGTCGAAAACCTGCAGCCCCGCGCCTTTCGGCATCTACGTTGGCGGATCCGCCATCTCTTGTTCAACACCGGCGAGGAACGGCCCGATCGCTTCGGTCCGAAGCTCGACGTGATCGTGACGCTCTATGCGATCGCCACGACGATCTACCGGCTGTTTCTCTATTTCGGCATCGCGCTCCTCGTCTATCACTTCACAATCAAGATCGTGGGCGTGATGCTGTTTGCCGTCGAGATCGGCTTTTTCATCCTTCGGCCGATCCTGTCCGAACTCCGGGAGTGGTGGACCATGCGCCATGACATTGTCACGAGCAGACGCAGCTATCTTTCGCTGGCGATCCTTCTTGCGATTATCGCATTGCTCTCGCTGCCGATCTTCAAGAGCGTGTCGGCCCCGGCGGCGCTTTATCCCAACGAGTTCACGCGGCTTTTCCCGATGGAGCCCGGAAAGATCGAGGCGATCGGGATCAAGCGAGGCGATGTCGTGAAGAAGAACGACGTGCTGTTTTCAATCGTCCGCCCCGAGCTTCAGCAGGAGCTTCGCACCACCGAGATCGAAGCCGAACTGACACGCTACCGCCTGGCGCGCGTGCTGGCCGATCCGCAAAACCTCGTCGATCGCGGCATCCTCCAATCGCAACTGGCCGCGCTCGAGGCCAAGCGTGATGGCCTGGCGCGCCGGCAGGCATCGCTCATCGTTCGCGCACCGTTCGATGGCACCGTGATCGACATCGATCCGCAGGTCCATCTCGGCCGTTGGATCAGCCGGAAGGACCAGCTCGCGACCATCGCCGGCGCATCCGGCATGGCGGCGCGCGGCTTTTTGTCCGGCGGCGACCGTGGCCGCCTCGACGTCGGCGCCACCGGCCACTTCATCCCTGACGATCTCACGCAGTCGTCACTGCCCGTGCAGCTCACCTCAATCGCCTCGGCGGGCGCCTCCGAGATCGACATTCCGCAGCTGACATCCGAATATCATGGCGAGATCGCAGTCCACCCGCAGAACGCCCATGAACGGCTGCGCCTCAGCCCTGTTTCGGCACAGTATGCGATCACCGCCGAGGTATCCGGCAAGGCTTTGTCGGAGACCGTCAGAGGCGTGGTTGTATTGAACGGCAAAGGCGAAAGTATTGCCGGCCGTGTCTGGCGTCAGGTTGTAAAAGTTCTGGTCCGCGAGGCCGGCGCCTGACGTTTTCGTAACAACTATGAAACCATAGGCGGCACACCACCCTTGAATAGCTTACTAAGGATAGTATTTTGGATGATGAGGAATCGACTGAAAGGATGCGAAAATGCGCCTGTTCAAGAGAAGAACAAGTCATCATGGTCTGTGGCAACGCGACAACGCGGGTCGCGCCTTTGCGAGCCACGGACGCTTTCGGCTGACGATCAATGGTGCGGACGAACGCTGGTTCTACCGCGTTACGGATATGCGCGGTGAACTGCCCGCCGTCGACAGCAGCCCATTTCCGAGCGAGCAAGAAACGCTGAGGGCCGCGCAGGCCGAACTTGAGGAAAACGCCGACCAGCTACCGGCACCGGCGGAATACTGATGCTTCCAATAGACGCCACGACGATGTTGGTTGTCAGCCGGTAGCACCGGTGGCGGTTTTTGCCTTCACCAGATGGCTGTCTGTCTTACCCAGCCAGATCATGGCCAGCCGGTCACCTGTCTGCTTTGCCAGATACATGTAATTATCCGCACGCTTCACGAAGGAAGCCGCGTCATCCTCTGGCTGCAGGAGCGTGACGCCCATAGCGGCCCCCAGTTCGACAACCACACCTTCGACGGCAATCGGCTTGAAGATGCGATCGACCGCATCCCTGAGCGTGAGTTCCACGTCGTTCAGATGCGAGGAATCGACCTCGAGAAGAACGACGAACTCGTCGCCGCCGATGCGCGCGATGAAATCGTTGGCGCGGAAGCTGTCGCGGAAGCGGCTGGCGATGATCCTCAGCACCTCGTCGCCGGCGGCGTGTCCCATCGTGTCGTTCACAGCCTTGAAGCCGTTGAAATCGATGAAGGCCAACGCCAGGAGCTTGTCGGTTTCGTCGCGCCGGTCGAGATGCTCGGCCAGAACTTCGTCGAAACAGGCGCGATTGGGCAGGCCCGACAGCGCATCGGTGCGCGCCGAAGCGCGGAGCGCAAGCTCGATTTCGTGCTGATGGCGAACACGCGCGGAGACGTCGAGGATGACTTCGACATCGAAGGACACGCCATCGATGACGGTGCGCTGCGCGGAGATCAGCGTCGGCAGGATCGTTCCGTCGGCATGACGGATATCGACTTCCTCCAGCACATAACCGCCGTCTTCGGCGAGCATGCGATGGCGCCGATCGCGCGCCGGGCTGCTGATCGCGGCCCCTTCCGAAATCAGCGTTCTGCCGCTGATGTCCTCCCATTTCAGGCCCGTAAGCCTGAGATAGGCGTCGTTTACCTTCAGATAGCTGGATGTCTCGGTGTCGCTGGTCGACACGGCCATGGCAATCGGTGCGAACTCGAACATTCGCATCAATATCGAAGTCAGGATCTCTGGTGGAAGTATCTCTTCGTCGGCCATACACGTGATCGCAACAAGTATGGCTGGTTGTGTAACAGACGAAAGTTAAGCTCTTCTGACTTAAAACGCTAATTTACCAAACACATGACGACAGCGAATTCTCAGGTTCCGCGCGCGATAAAATCGGAGCCGCCGCTTTGCAACCGGTGTGATTACACCTATCTTGCGTCATCATCGTCAACGAACAAGGGCTCCTGTGTTTCTCGAAATTGGAATTGTGGTCTTGCTCACCATCCTGAATGGTGTGCTCGCCATGTCGGAATTGGCTGTCGTGTCTTCCAGGCCCGCCCGCCTCAAAGTTCTCGCCGATCACGGAAGCAGAGGAGCCGCACAAGCCATAAAACTTGCCGAGAACCCTGGCAGGTTCCTGTCGACCGTGCAGATCGGCATCACGCTCGTCGGCGTTCTCTCCGGCGCCTTCTCGGGCGCCACGCTCGGTAGCCGCCTGACAGCCTGGCTGCAGCTTCAGGGCATGTCGCCGACTGTCGCCGATGCCGTCGGCGTCGGCACCGTGGTCATCGCCATCACCTACCTGTCGTTGATTGTCGGCGAATTGGTGCCGAAGCAGATTGCGTTGCGCGAACCGGAAGCAGTGGCCGCAAAGGTTGCGCCCGCCATGGCTGTCCTGTCGAAGATGGCGCTGCCGCTCGTCTGGCTGCTCGATGCTTCCGGCAAACTCGTGCTGAAGCTGCTCGGTCAATCGGGCAAGGGCGGCGACAATGTCTCCGACGAAGAGATCAAGACGGTTCTCGCAGAAGCGCAATCGGCAGGCGTGATCGAGAGCGAAGAATCCGCCATGATTTCCGGCGTGATGCGGCTTGCCGACCGCACGGCGCGCGCGCTGATGACGCCGCGACGCGACGTCGAGATCATCGACGTGGACGACAGCCTGGAGGAGATCCGCGCCCAGCTGCACAACACCAAGCGTTCGCGCCTGCCGGTCAGAAAGGGCAGCTCGGACGAAGTGTTGGGCGTGCTGGCCGTCAAGGATTTCTACGACGCCATGTCCGTTCAGGGCACCGCCGACCTGAAGGCGATCACGCAGGACGTGCCGATCGTCTCCGATCTCTCCAACGCCATCAGCGTCATCCAGGCGATCCGGACGTCGCCCGTGCACATGGTGCTTGTCTTCGACGAGTACGGACACTTCGAAGGCGTCATTTCTTCCGGCGACATCATGGAAGCGATCATGGGCGCGCTGCAGGATGGCCCGATCGACGAACAGGCGATCGCGCGCCGCGACGACGGCTCCTATCTCGTCTCCGGCTGGACGCCGATCGACGAGTTCGCGGAATTCATGAGCCTGAAGCTTGGCGACGATCTCGAATACCAGACCGTCGCGGGTCTCGTTCTCGAAGAGCTGAAGCACCTTCCGGTGCTGGGCGAAAGCTTCACCAAGGATGGCTGGCGTTTCGAGGTCATCGACCTCGACGGGCGACGGATCGACAAGATCCTGGTCAGTTCGCTGGACACGCGCCAAACGGCCGACGTCGAGTAATCACTTCGGAAGACATGTCGCGAGCGGTACCCGGACAGGATATCCGCTCGCGGCGCAATAGCTATCAGCGCTTCATGTCAGGGCAGACATAGGGCACCTTGGCGACGCTGTAGCGGTGCTCGACTGTATCTTTCCCGGCCTTCACGCTGAGCGTCAGCTGGCTCGGCGACACTGATTTCACCTTCGCGGTGATTTTGGCGCCATCCTCATCCCAGGTAACGGTATCGTGAGAGCTGCGGCTCCATTTGCGTAGCGCATATGTTTCCCAGCAGGAATCCATCAGCAGGCTGCCATCGGCCATGAACACCATCATCACGCCGGGAAGACCGGATTGCGATTTGGTCTCGATCCACGCCCGGCCGACAAGCGGGTCAGCGGCCGGCGTCTGAGCCGCCGCAATCGGCGCCACCATCGTTGCCATCGTTCCCGCAGAAATTGCCAAGATCTTGTATAGATTATTCAATTCTCACTCCTCCATTCTGGAATCATGTCCCAAGAGATAAGGATCGAAGCGACAGGATTGTGACCGCCGCGCGCTTTTCTTGCGGCAATGTCGCTTTGCGGGACGCTCGACAAACGGCCACCCGGCTGCGCGCGCCTTCCCCAACTTCCGCGCCGCGCCCGGTCCCTGAAGGCCGAAGCAGCGAGGCCGCGCACGGCCCAACTCTCCCGATAATCCATTCCTCATAAACGATACGTTAGGGATCTGTTGACCATAATCGACTGCAAAGCGACCTCGCCGATCACAAGAATCCGGCTCTCGCACCCCATCAACAATGACGGAAGTCGTGTTCGTGTACCATGCAGTCTTTTCCGTTCCCGTGACCATGCTGGCCCTGGCTGTGTCGCTTGCCGCGCACCGAATGGTGATGATCGCCCTGGTCATATTCGCGGCCATGGCCGGCGCAACGCAGGCGGCCGCCGACGACCGCGCGCTAAAACTCTATTTCACCCACACGGGAGAGCGGGCGACCATCGTCTTCAAGCGCAACGGCAAGTTCGATCCGAAGGGCCTGGCGCAGATCAACCGCTTCCTGCGCGACTGGCGCCGCAACGAGCCGACCAAGATGGATCCACGCCTGCTCGATCTGGTTTGGGAAGTGTACCAGCGCAGCGGCGCCAAGGAACCCATTCACGTCGTATCCGCCTACCGCTCTCCGGCCACGAACAACATGCTGCGCACCCGCTCGCGGGTGACAGGTGTCGCCAAGAAGAGTCAGCACATGCTTGGCAAGGCGATGGACTTCTATATTCCCGGCGTGAAGCTCGCCACCTTGCGCGGCCTTGCCATGCAGATGCAGGTGGGCGGCGTCGGCTATTATCCAACCTCCGGCTCGCCTTTCGTGCATCTCGATGTCGGCAATGTTCGCGCCTGGCCGCGCATGTCGCGGCTGGAATTGGCACGGCTCTTCCCAAGCGGCCGCACGCTACATCTGCCGGCCGATGGCCGAGCCTTGCCCGGCTATGAGCTGGCGCTCGCCGACCAGAAGAAGCGCAACCGCCCTGTGGCAATCGAGACCATCCGTACGCCGGAAAGCGATGACGACGAAGGCGCTCCGGCACCCTCCCGCGCTCTCGTAACCGCGATGCTGCCGGTGCCGCAGACACGCGCCGAACGCGGCCTCGAGCTTCAGCTTGCCCGGCCGACGCCGCGCGCCGACAACACAGATAGCAAGGTTCCCGACCTCGCCTCCCTCACCGTGCCACTGCCGACCTTCAGGCCGACGCTGGATGAAACCACCACGGCAAGCGTTCCCACGCCCGCCGCTCCCGTCCTGCTCGCTACCGCCGTCACCGGCAAGGGATCGGCTGGCCAGCTGCTCTTCGCCCTCCACGCAGGCGGCTCGCTTGCCGGCGGGGCGGCAAAGCGTTCTGATATGACCGCGGTCGCTCCTCGGGAACCGCAGGTCGTATCGGCGGGCGTCGGCGCCATGTCCGGCAAGGCGCTGGTCGCTTGGGCCTTGCAGCCACCGGGTATGAAGATCGAGATGACCGCACCGCGGCCATCAGGCATGCGCCTGACGACGCTCGAAGATGTCGGTCCTGCGATCGACAGCGACACCGACGAATTTGCCGAAGAGGAATTCGATGAGGACCGCTTCGCCCTGGACGGCTAGGGGCGAGCCTTCAGCGGTTCCCACCACCACTCAGTATTGCGTGAAATCGCCGGTTTCCGATTGCAGCAGCGTCAGCGGATAGCGGGCCGGATGGTGCACAAGCGCCGTCATGTTGACCGGGCGGTTGCGGTCGTCGAAGGCGATCTGGTCGACCGTCAGCACTGCCGCCGGCGGCGCCAGCTGCAGCAGGCGCGCCTCGTCCTCGCCCGCCAGACGGGCACTCAGTGTCGTTTGGCCACGTTTCGGAAATATGCCGTAGCGCTGGCGCAGCTCTTCATATAGCGAGCGGTTGGCGATACCCCAATCGAGGTCGAGCAGCCCCGGCACGCGCCCGGCCGGAATCCAGTCAGTCTGTATCACCGCCGGAATATTGTCGAGCAGGCGCAGGCGCGATAGCACCACGACCTCGGCGCCGGGGGCGAGGAAGAGTGGTCTGCTGACTTCGAGCGGGGCCCGCACGAGGCTTGCCTCGATCAGCTGGTGACCCGGCGCACGGCCATTGGCCAGCGCGATGCTGGTGAAGCTCTTCAGCACCTGCAGCTCGAAGCCGCCGCCGCGTTCCGTGACATAGAGCCCTTTGCCGGGCTGGCTATGCACCACGCCCTGCTGGATGAGTTCACGCACCGCGTGGCGAATGGTGATCCGGCTCACATCATAGAGATCGACGAGTTCGCGCTCGGAGGGCAGCTTGCCGCGCAGCGGCAGACGCCCGTCGCTGATTGCCGCCAGCAGTGCCTCGTACACCTGCTTGTGCAGCGGCCGCGGGTCGTCGCGATCGATGACGCCGCGTGTTGCGATCAATGTGTCCTCGGTTTCGAGCGTCTTCAAATTCGATTTTCCCTGGGCTTTGGCCGCCTCTTCCAATGTCATCTTCAACGCAATTCTCTCGAAAGTCCATATTGACATAACTGGTCATAACCAGTCCTATTGATTGCAAGGAGCCAGAAGAGCCCCGACGATGCCGTGCACTATCACAATCAAGGGAACCCACCATGCTTAAGAAGAGCCTTGCCGCCCTCGCGTTCTCCGCCGCCCTCTGGAGCGGAACGGCCCACGCTGAGACGATTTCCGTATTTTGCGCGCCGACGGAATTCGAGCTGTGCACCAATGTCGCCAATGCCTGGAAGGAGAAGACGGGCAATGAAGCGAAGATCAACAAGATGCCTGCGCTGCTCGATGACGCCATTCCGATCTATCAGCAGCTGATCGCGGCGAAGTCGACCGATATCGACGTGCTGTTCCTCGACGTCATCTGGCTTGGCATGTTCAAGAACGGCCTTCTCGACCTGAAGACCGTCATCCCCCAGGCCGATCAGGACAAGCACTTCGCCTCTACGCTTAACGCCGCCAAGCTGGACGGCAATCTGGTCGCCATGCCTGCCTACATGGACGTCGGGCTGATGTTCTACCGCAAGGATCTGCTCGAAAAATACGGCAAGCAGCCGCCGAAGACTTGGGATGAGCTGGCCGCCACGGCCAAGGAAATCCAGGACAAGGAGCGCGCCGACGGCAAGGGCGACATGTGGGGTTACGCCTGGCAGGCCAAGAGCTATGAAGGCCTGACCTGCGACGCGATCGAGCTCGTTGCATCGAACGGCGGCGGCACGATCATCTCCGACGACGGCAAGGTGACGATCGACAACCCGAAGGCTGCAGAAGCGATCGAAAAAGCAAAGGGCTGGATCGGCTCGATCAGCCCCGAGGGTACGCTGAACTACGACGAGGAAGCTTCGCGCGCCGTCTTCGAATCCGGCAACGCTGTGTTCCACCGCAACTGGCCCTATGTCTGGGGCACGTCGCACAAGGAAGGCAGCGCCGTTGTCGACAAGGTCGGCGTCATGCCGCTGCCCGTCGGCACGGAAGGCCAGAAGTCGAGCGGATGCCTCGGCCCGATGTATTATGGCGTCTCCAAGTACAGCTCCAAGCCTGACGTTGCGGCAGATTTCGTGAACTTCATCACCGGCCCCGACATGCAGAAGAAGCGCGCGCTGCAGGATGCGGTCAATCCCTCCATCCCGGCGCTCTACACCGACCCCGACGTTCTGGCGAAGATCCCCTTCCTCAAGGACAACCAGCAAGCCTTCGCCGATAGCGCGGTGCGGCCCTCGGGCTATACCGGCACCAGCTACAACCGCGTGTCGCAGGCCTTTTATCGCTCCGTCCACGACATGCTGTCTGGTGGTGGCGATATCAAGTCCGGCCTGACCTCGCTCGCCGGGCGACTGGAAAAGCTCAAAGAAAGCCGTTGAGCCTCGACTGAACGTACAGGGGCAGGCCGGCGATCGGTCTGCCCTGGTCTCGCGCATCGCACACCGCCACCAGCAAGGGGGCGAGCCCTTTATCGTGATCAAGTCCGGGTGAAAAATGGCATCGGTTTCGCTTGAATCCGTTTCGAAGAATTTTGGGACGCACACCGTCATTCAAGGCGTCGACCTCAGGATCAACGACGGCGAGTTCGTCGTCTTCGTCGGCCCTTCCGGCTGCGGCAAGTCAACGCTTCTGCGCATCGTCGCGGGCCTTGTCGCCGCATCCAAGGGTGTCGTGACGATCGGCGGCGAGGACGTGACCGATGTTCCGGCCTCGAGACGCGGCGTCGCCTTCGTCTTCCAGTCCTATGCGCTCTATCCGCATATGAGCGTCGCCCGCAACATCGGCTTCGCGCTGGAAACGCTGGGCATGGCCAAGGACGCCATCAGCCAGAAGGTCTCATCGGTTGCGCGCATGCTCAAGGTCGACCACCTGATGGATCGCCGGCCGCGCGAACTCTCCGGCGGCCAGCGCCAGCGCGTGGCGATCGGCCGGGCGCTGGTGCGCCAGCCCGAGATCTTCCTGTTCGACGAGCCGCTGTCCAACCTCGATTCCGATCTTCGAATGGAAATGCGCATGGAGATCGCCAAGCTCCATGACGACCTGAAGACGACGATGATCTACGTCACCCACGATCAATCGGAAGCGATGACGCTCGCCGACCGGATCGTCGTCCTGAACCACGGCCGCATTGAGCAGGTGGGAACGCCGCAGGAACTCTACCACGCCCCTGACAATCGCTTCGTTGCAAGCTTCATCGGCAGCCCCCGGATGAACTTCCTGGCCGTCTCGCCGAAGACAGGCGCGGATGCGGGCACGATCGTCGGCCCCGGCAATCTCTCGATCGCCATGGTCGCCAACAATCCCTCAGGCCCAATCGCCGAGATCGGCATCCGGCCTGAGGGACTGCGGCTTGTTGGCGCGAATGAAGGCCGAATCACCTGCACGCTGGAACGCGTCGAAGACCTAGGCCACGAGCATTTCGCCTATTGCCGGATCACCGACGACACCGTCTGGGTCATCCGCGTAGCGAAGGCGCCTGCGCATGATCTCATCGGTCAGCCTGTCGGCCTGGATTTCGCTGACGCCGCCGTCTTCGCCTTTACGGCCGACGGCAAGCGCGTTCTGCTCAGCCATCCAGCCGGCGGACAGGCACAGGTGAGCCAACCATGAGCGCCAAACTCGCCCGCCGCGATTACCGGGCCGCATGGCTGTTTCTGGTTCCCGTCATCGCCGTCATCCTCTTGGTCGCCGTCTGGCCGCTGAGCCGGACCTTCTTCTTCTCCTTCACCGACGCCTATCTTGACGACCCCTCCGTCTACTCCATGGTCGGTCTCGATAACTTCATGGAGGTCATCAACGACCACAGCTGGTGGGTTGCGGTGAAGAACACGCTCGTGTTCACCGTCATCTCGGTCGCGATCGAGACCGCCCTCGGGCTTGCGATCGCCTTGCTGCTCAACGAGATGATCCCGGGCCGCGGCCTGGCGCGCGCCGCCATTCTGGTGCCATGGGCCATTCCTGTCGTCGTCGCCACCAAGATCTGGGAATGGATGCTCAACGACCAGTTCGGCGTCATAAACAAGATCCTTACGGGGCTCGGCGTGGTCGATCACGGTATTGCCTGGACGGCCAGCAGCTCGCTGATCATGGGCGTCGTCATTTTCATCGACGTGTGGATGACCACGCCTTTCATGGTGCTGCTCATCCTCGCCGGTCTTCAGCTAATATCGCCGGAGATCTTCGAGGCCGCCGAAGTAGACGGCATCCCTGCCTGGAAGCGCTTCTGGTCGATCACCCTTCCGATGCTGCGCCCGGCGATCGGCGTCGCCGTCCTCTTCCGTGTTCTCGACGCGCTCAGAATGTTCGACCTTGCCTATGTCCTCGCGGCCAGCAACGAGAACGTGATGACCGTATCGATCTATGCCCGCGACCGGCTGATCAGCTTCCAAGAACTCGGCGTCGGCTCGGCAGCGTCGACCTGGGTCTTCCTGCTCGTCGCGCTTGTCGCAATCATCATCATCGGGGTTCTTCGCCTCGACAAAGCGGCGGGGACCTGATCGATGGCCAATGCAATCGCACAAAAGGCACTGCGCAAGCCCGCCGGCTACTATCGAATGAGACGGCGCGTCGTGCGCGGCCTGCAGATTTTCGCCCTGCTGCTCGTGCTCGTCTATACGCTGTTCCCATATTATTGGGCCTTCGTCTCCTCGACGAAGCAGGGTGCGGCACTCTATCGCTCGGCCCTGATGCCGGCGCTGGATTTCACCTACTACCGGCAACTGATCGACAACCCGGTCTTCATGGGGTCGCTGCTCAACTCGGCCTATGTCGCGATATCGACGACCTTCCTGTCGCTGATCATTGGGCTGTCGGCCGCCTACGCGCTCGGCCGCATCGAGTTTCCGCAGCGACGCGCGATCCTGATGATCGTCCTGATGATCTCGATCTTCCCGCAGGTGGTCGTGCTCTCGGGCATGTTCGAGCTGATCAACTGGCTCGGGCTCTTCAATCGCCCGAGCGCGCTGATCCTCACTTATCTCCTGTCGACGGTGCCCTTCACGACATGGATTCTCACCACCTTCATCCGCGAGTTCCCACGAGAACTGGAAGAGGCTGCCATCATCGACGGCTGCTCGCACTTCCGCATCCTGATGAAGGTGCTGCTGCCGCTGATGGGGCCGTCGCTGGCCAGCACCGGCATTCTCGCCTTTATCCTCGCCTGGAACGAGTTCCTGTTCGCGCTGACATTCACGCTGACCGACGAGAACCGCACCGTGCCGGTGGCGATCGGCCTGATCGCGGGCACAAGCCGCTACGAGTACCCGTTCGGGCAGATCATGGCAGCCTCGATCACCGTCACCCTCCCCCTCATCGCCGTCGTGCTTATCTTCCAGCGGCGGATCGTGGCGGGCCTGACCGCCGGCGCCGTCAAAGGCTGACAGATACAAGGATCAAGACCATGGACATGCTTGTGAAGCTCTACGAGCTGAAGCGCGACCCAGCACTCGACAGCCGCATGACGTCGCAAGGGGTCACCATCCGCCGCGTGCTGGTGCCGGAACTGCCGGCGCTGACATCGTGGATCGAACCGCGCTTCGGCGCCGGTTGGGCGGCCGAGGCGACCGCCGCTGCCATGCGCCAGCCGACCACCTGCTTCATCGCCATTCAGGCGGGAGAACTGATCGGGTTTGCCTGCCACGAGGCGACAGCCAAGGGGTTCTTCGGCCCCACCGGCGTCGATCAGGCGGCCCGAGGCAAGGGTGTCGGCCACGCCCTGCTTCTGGAAACGCTGCTCGACATGCATGCGCAGGGCTATCCCTATGGCGTGATCGGCGGCGCCGGGCCCATGGATTTCTACAGCAAGAGCGTCGGCGCGATCCCGATCGAGGGCTCCGATCCGGGTATTTATCGGGGCATGCTGTCGCTAGCCCACCCGAGCGAAATCTCCTCATAAAGGACACGATTTCGGACGCATCACCGCCGTAATTCAGCCTTTGATTTCAAAAATACCTGTCATGCCGGCGTGGCGCTGCTTCGCCGGTACAGCAGGCGTTGTGGCCTGTTTCGACAGGGCCGGCGACCGGTGTGTCTGTCACAAAAATTGATTTTAAGATGGACAATTTTTGTATATCGCCCTATATACGCAGCTAAGGAGCACAATGCTCTATCGAAAATGACAGTATCAAAGTTCGAATACGTGACCTTTTGTCATATCGGATAGATATTTTCGATATAATATATTTTTCCTCGGACGAATTTGACTTATAAAATGTCTATTTGTCTCAGCAACACAACGGATAATACATCCTGATCCAGACGATATTCTGCAGATCGTGGACGTATGCGAATAAAGGAGAATGCCTGGCCTCTCGAGCTCGGCGCCAAGATTATATGAATGCTGCAACTGAAACAGACGCGCCGACATCATCGGCTTCGACCAAGATCAGTCTCAACAACATCTACAAAGTTTTCGGCGAACACCCGAAGAAAGCCCTCGCGCTACTGCGCGCCGGCAAGTCAAAATCCGAGATCCATGCAGCAACTGGCTGCTCGATCGGCGTCAACGACGCCAGTTTCGATATTCGCGCCGGCGAGATCTTCGTCATCATGGGCCTGTCGGGCTCCGGCAAATCAACACTACTGCGCCTCCTCAACCGGCTGATCGAACCCACATCCGGCTCAATCAAGATCGATGGCCGCGATATCACCGACATGTCGCGCAGCGAGCTGATCGCGCTTCGCCGCCGCGATATCAGCATGGTCTTCCAGTCCTTCGCGCTGCTTCCCAACCGCACCGTTCTCAGCAACGCCGCCTTCGGCCTCGAGGTTGCCGGCGTCGGCGAGGCCGAGCGTCGCGAGAAGGCATTGGCCGCGCTGAAGGCCGTTGGCCTCGAAGGCTATGCGGACAGTCGCCCGGATCAGCTTTCCGGTGGCATGAAACAGCGCGTCGGTCTTGCCCGCGCACTTGCCAGCGAACCCACCATTCTCCTGATGGACGAGGCATTCTCTGCGCTCGACCCGCTGATCCGCACCGAAATGCAGGACGAACTCGTTCGCCTGCAGTCCGAGCACAGCCGCACCATCGTCTTCGTCAGCCACGATCTCGACGAGGCGATGCGGATCGGCGATCGCATCTGCATCATGCAGAACGGCAATGTCGTGCAGATCGGCACGCCGGACGAGATCGTCACCAAGCCGGCCAACGACTACGTCCGCTCTTTCTTCCGCAACGTCGATGTCGCGCATGTCTTCAAGGCAGGCGATGTCGCCCGCAAGTCGCAGGTCACTATCATCGAGCGCGAAGGGGTTTCGGCTGCGGCAGCACTTGAGCGGATGAAGAACTACGATCGCGAGTACGCAATCATCCTCGGTCGCGACAAGACCTATCACGGCATGATCAGCCAGACCTCGCTGATCGAGAAGATCAGGGCGAAGACGGCCGATCCCTATCGCGGCGCCTTCCTGCCCGAGATCGAGGCCATTCCGGCCGACGAACCGCTGTCGAACGTTCTTGGCAAGGTGGCAGCCAGCCCCTGGCCGGTTCCCGTCATCGACGGCGGCAAGCGCTATCTCGGCTCCATCAGCAAATCCGCGCTGCTCGAAACGCTCGACCGCGCCGGCTGATCACAAACACATCGGATAAATCATGAACTTCGATATCGGAAACGGCATCGACGCTGCCGTCAATTATGTGCTCGACAACTTTTCACCCGTGCTTGATTTCATCGCGGCCACGATCGGCTTCGTGACGTCAGGCATCCAGAACGCCCTGCTCGCGATCCCCATGCCGGTTGGCATCGCGATCTTCGTGATCCTCTCGCTCTGGCGCGTCGGCATCGGCTTTGCGGTGTTCACCGCGCTCGGCCTGCTGCTCGTCAACCACATCGAGCTCTGGGGTCCGATGATGGAGACCTTGTCGCTGGTCATCGCCGCGACGCTGATCGCCATGCTCATTGGCCTGCCGCTCGGCATCGCTATGGCCCGCAAGGATTCCGTCGCAGCCTTCGTGCGTCCGGTCCTCGATCTGATGCAGACCATGCCTGCCTTCGTCTACCTGATCCCGGCCGCCATGTTCTTCGGCCTCGGCGCCGTCCCCGGTGCGATCGCGACGGTCATCTTCTCGATGCCGCCGGTAGTTCGCCTGACCAATCTCGGCATTCGCCAGGTGGATGGCGAGTTCATCGAGGCGGGCAATGCCTTCGGCTGCACGGCGACCCAGCTTCTGTTCAAGGTGCAGCTTCCGAACGCCCTGCCCTCGATCATGGCGGGCATCAACCAGACGATCATGCTGTCGCTGTCGATGGTCGTGATCGCCTCGATGATCGGCGCAGGCGGCATCGGCAACACGGTTCTGACCGGCATCCAGCGCCTCGACGTCGGCACCGGTTTCGAGGGCGGCATCGCCGTCGTCATTCTAGCGGTCATCCTCGACCGCATCACCCAGAGCCTTGGCAAGCCGCGCGCCGCATTCTGGCAGGGCCTGTTCAGCAAGAGCGAAGGCGAAAAGCTGAAGCCGGCGACGGCCTGATCTCTAGCAACTCATCATGGTGGGCAGCGCCTGCCAAATGCGAACCTTCACAAAGGAGCACTCATGTTCAAAACACTCGCAACCCTCGGCCTTGCCGCCGCTCTCGTCAGCGGCGCGGTCAGCTCGACCATGGCGCAAGATGCCAAGCCGGTGAAGATAGGTTGGGCCGCCTGGTCCGACGCCGAATTCGTCACCAAGCTTGCCGCTAAGCTGATCGAGACGAAGCTGAACCAGAAGGTGGAGCTCGTACAGGCTGATGTCGCGCCGCTCTACCAGGGTGTCGCGCGCGGCGACCTCGACACGATGATGATGGCCTGGCTGCCGCAGACGCATGCCGACTACTACGCCAAGGTCAAGGACAAGGTCGAGACGCTCGGCACGGTCTATGACGGCGCCAAGCTCGGCTGGGTGGTTCCCGATTACATTCCAGCCGACCAGATCGGCTCGATCGAGGACCTGAAGAAGGAAGACGTGCAGAAGAAGCTCTCTGGCACCATCCAGGGCATCGATCCGGGCGCCGGCCTCACGCGTCTCTCGGAAAAGGCCGTGAAGGATTACGGGCTCGACGGCTACAAGCTGCAGATCTCCAGCGAGGCCGGCATGCTGACTACGGTTGACCGCGCGATGCGGGGCGAGAAATGGTTCGTAGCCACCGCCTGGAGCCCGCACTGGATGTTCGGCAAGCACAAGCTTCGCTATCTCGATGACCCGAAGAAGTCGCTTGGCGAAGCAGAACATGTCGACATTCTCGCCCGCAAGGACTTCAAGTCCGACAACCCCAAGGTTGCTGCCTTCCTGTCGCGCATGAATCTGTCAATCCCCGATCTCGAAGCGGCGATGTTTGCCGCGCAGGAAACGTCCTACGACAAAGCCGTGGATAAATATATCCAGGACCATCCCGACCAGGTGAAGAGCTGGATCGGCGACGAAGGCTGACCGGATTATCGCGCCCGGCCCGATTTTCGGCGGGGCGCGACCCTTCGACCGAACAGGAGCGATGAATGTATATCGACCGCCTGCAACCGACCGACGCCGAAGACGACACGATGGGTGGGCGCATGTCGCTCGCCCGCGACGCGGTGAAACTCTCCATCGAAGCCGCCGCGCGAAGCCTCGGCATCACGCCCGACATCTGGGCATCGTGGGAAAACGACCGCGCGGCGCCCGCTGCCGGCAATCTGGAAACGATCGCCGATACGCTTGAGGTCAGCCTCGCATGGCTGCTGCGCGGCCATGGGGCGGGACCGACATGGCCGGTTGCGAACGACAACGCTCAACGGCCGAGCTGAACGGAAAGCCGCTGTGCGGCCGACCGATCACTGCACACAAAGACAAGGAAATGACAATGGATACGAAAGCGATCACCGCTGAACTGGCACAGCATGTCCCTGTTACCTCCACGCTGGAGAACGTCATTGAGGATGTCGCCCCAACCGATCTCGGGGATATACATACGCTATACTCCGACATGGGCTGGCTGATTGCCGAGCGTTTTTCGACGCTTGAGGACAAGCAGCGGGTGTTCGAGCTGATTGAGCTCGGCATGCGCAATGGCGATGGAAGACTGAAGGATGCCGTCTCCACCGGACTTATCGAGGCGATGATTTCACGCACGGGCGCCCAGCCGGCGCGATGGCGCCAGATATTGGCCGAGCTCGGCCCGCTCTCGTCCGCCTACGTTAGGCAGTAATCAGACAGACAAGCCGGCTGGCCGCGCGATTTTCAACGCACGGCTCGCGGTTTGGGTTTGCGTGGGGGCGCCGACCTGTCATACGAAGACCCGCAAGCAAAGAGACACAGGACCCTCCCCATCATGCCAAACTCCCTCATGCCCGTTTTTGACGGCCACAACGACGTGTTGCTCCGGCTGCAGCATTCGGGCATCGCGCAACCGGCCAAGGCGTTTATCGAGGGAGAGGCGACTGGGCATATCGATCTTCCCAAGGCGCGCGCCGGCGGCCTGGCCGGAGGGCTTTGCGCGATCTACATCCCCTCGCCCAGCATGGGGAAGGACGCCAATGGCGATTTCCTGACGCCGGCACAGCCGGAATCGCTGAACCGCACCCTCGCGATGGCCCGCATTCTCTTCGACATCGAGGCTCAAAGCGCCGGCGGGCTGAAAGTCTGCCGCACGGCAGCCGATATCCGCCAGTCGATCGAAACCGGCGCCTTCGCGGCCGTGATGCATATTGAGGGTGCCGAAGCGATCGCCGCCGATCTCGATGCGCTCTATGTGCTTCACCAGAGCGGGCTTCGCACGCTCGGACCAGTCTGGAGCCGGCCGAACATTTTTGCTTACGGGGTGCCGTTCCGCTTCCCGTCATCGCCCGACATCGGCCCCGGCTTGACCGACGCTGGCAAGGATTTGATCCGCGCTTGCAACGAGTTGAAGATCATGGTCGATCTCTCGCATATGAATGAGCAAGGCTTCTGGGACATCGCCAAGCTCTCAAGCGCCCCTCTGGTCGCCTCGCATTCCAACGTTCACCACATCAGCCCGCACAGCCGCAACCTGACCGATCGGCAGCTTGACGCCATCCGCGATACGGGCGGGCTTGTGGGCATCAATTTCGGCGTGCTCTTCCTGCGCGACGACGGCACCCGCAACGCCGACACCAGCCTCGACCTCCTGGTCCGCCACGCCGCGTACATCGCCGATCGCATCGGCATCGACCACGTCGCCCTGGGCTCGGATTTCGATGGAACGACGATCCCGGCGACGATCAAGGACGCGACCGGTCTACCTCAGTTGATCGACGCGTTCCGCGCCGGCGGCTTCGATGAGAAGGCCCTGGTCAAGATCACCCACGCGAACTGGATCGATGTGCTCGAGCGCACTTGGGGCGGCTAAGTTACCAGCGGTGGTAATCGCGGCATAAAACGCCGAGAACCATGGGCTACTTGGACACGTGCTCCGGCTTACCCTTGGTCTTCGTGGATGCGAATTCCTCAAGCTGCTTTTCCGTCATGGAATCCACCATCTCGCGGGATGCGCCCTTGAGCTTGCTCTTCGGCGTTTCACCGCGCTTGGCAGACAAAGCTGCGCCGGCTGCCTTTTGTTGCGCTTTCGATTTTGCGGGCATGATCGTCTTCTCCCTTTCACCTTGAACTCACGGCGACACTGAAGGTTCCTGCGACAGAGCGCTCAGTCATTTCAACCGCCGCGATAGACTTTCTGGCCCCCGATCCTTTCCTTTTCGAAAGAGCGATTTATCTAACGCTCTGTGACTAAAAGATTTTTCAACGGAGTGGGATCCAAATGGCAGCATCTATACTGATTGGAATACTGATAACCTTCCTGGTCATCATCCTTGTCTTGTACCTTGTTGCCCGCCTGCCGATCGATGCCAGAGCTAAGCAGATCGTGCAGATCATCGTCATCATCATCGGCATCATTTCGCTTTTGAAATATCTAGCGGTTTTCTAAGGCCAGGGCTCGATCGATGGAGGGATCGCATTGAGCCTGATCCGCGGTAAAAGCACCGAGAAGACGAAGGCCAGCTTTCCGGAGCTGTTTTTCGATCTCGTCTTCGTATTCGCGCTGATCCAGCTGTCGCACACGCTGGTCGAGGACTTCAGTTCGACGACGCTCGCGGAATCGATCTTGTTGATCCTAGCGATCTGGTGGCTGTGGGTCTACACGACCTGGATCACCAACCTGCTCGACACCGACAAGGAAGCGGTGCGCCTGCTACTCTTCGCCCTTATGTTCGGCGGCATCCTACTCGCGATCGCCCTGCCCGAGGCATTCAAGCATCAGGGCACGGCATTCGCGGCGCTCTATTGCGCCATGCAGCTCGTGCGCTCGGTCTTCATGCTCTACGCCTACAAGGGCGTCGACCGGCCCTCTTACCTCACCTTTGTGCGCATCACTGTCTGGGTGATCGCTTCCAGCGTCTTCTGGATAATTGGCGGTTTCGCCAGCTTTGAGGCTCGCGTCGCCTTTTGGGGCGTCGCACTATTGATCGAGTACGTCTCGCCTTTGGCGCGCTACTGGGTGCCTGAACTGGGAGCGTCGCCGCGCGAAACGCTCGACATATCGGGCGAGCATATGGCCGAGCGCTGTGCTCTCTTCGTCATTCTCTGCCTAGGCGAAACCATTCTGACGACGGGCAGGACTGCCGCGGAACACATGCAGTCGAACCTGTCGGTCATGGTTTTCTGCAGCGCGTTTCTGACGACAGGCTTCATGTGGTGGATCTATTTCCACCACGGCCAGCAGAAGGCGGCCGACAAGGCGGAGACGACCTCGGCGCCCGAAACCGTGGCCCATGGTCTTTTCACCTACGGGCACTTGCCGATCGTCGCCGGCATCATCCTCACCGCCGTCGGTGAGGACTTCAGCCTGTCGCATCCCGAAGAGCATAGCAGCCTGAAGACCACGCTCGCCATTCTCGGCGGGCCGGGGCTGTTCTTGATCGGAAATATCTGGCTGAAATTGACAGCCGCGCGTAAGCCGCCGCTCTCTCACATCGCCGGCCTTGCCATCCTGCTGGGGACCCCCGTTGTGCTGCCGATGCAGCAGAATTTCACGATCCAGATGGTGAGCACCGTCACGCTTTTGCTCGTCGCTCTGTGGGAGTATGTGGCGTTGCGAAAGGCGAAAGCCACCACCGCCTGAGCCACGGTGGCTCACTCATTCGCACATCGGCGAACCGTCGCACCCCGGATCGCCGAGATGGCGACCGGGTGCGACAAATCCGAAACTTAATCGGCAGAGCCGATCTTATCCTGCGTCTTCGTGTCGAAGTCGCTGGCGTCGTGACGCTCCCAGAGCTGGCTCGACGGTTCGCCGGAGAGACGGTTGACCATGCGCCCGCGCTGAACAGGCTTGCGCTCGCCGATCAGATCGGCCCAGCGCTGGATATTCTTGTATTCCTGAACCTGCAGGAACTCCGCCGCTTCGTAGATCCAGCCCTTCACCAGCCCGCCATACCAGGGCCACACGGCTATGTCGGCGATGGTGTATTCGGCACCCCCGAGATACTCACTCTCGGCAAGACGGCGATCGAGCACGTCGAGCTGGCGCTTGGTTTCCATCGCGAAGCGATCAATCGCATATTCGATCTTGGTCGGCGCGTAGGCATAGAAGTGGCCGAAGCCACCGCCGAGATAGGGCGCGCTGCCCATCTGCCAGAACAGCCACGAGAAGCATTCGGCGCGCGCCGCCGGCTCCGTCGGCAGGAAGGCCTGAAATTTTTCGGCAAGATAGGTCAGGATTGAACCGGATTCGAAAACGCGGATCGGCTTGGCACCGCTGCGATCAACCAGAGCCGGGATCTTGGAGTTCGGATTTGCCTGAACGAAGCCGCTGCCGAACTGGTCGCCATCGCCGATCCTGATCAGCCAGGCATCATACTCGGCGCCGCTGTGACCGGCGGCGAGAAGCTCCTCGAGCATGATCGTCACCTTGACGCCATTCGGCGTGCCGAGCGAATAGAGCTGCAAAGGATGGCGCCCGATCGGCAGTTCCTTCTCATGCGTCGCGCCTGCGATCGGTCGATTGATGTTGGCGAAACGCCCGCCGCTGTCCTTGTTCCAGGTCCAGATCTTTGGCGGCGTATACTCAGTCGAATTGGCCATGCTTTGTCTCCAGTGGTGGCGTCTTCATGCGATACGCAACCTGTCTCGATTGCGTTTTATGGGGATGGCTTAGTGTCAGATCTTTCGCCCGACCTCGGCGATCATTTCGAAGGATTGCAGGCGCGCGTGGTGATCATAAACGTCGGACACGATCATCAGTTCGTCGGTGCCGGTTTCGTCGATCAGCTTCTCCAAGCCGACGCGAACCGTCTCGGGCGAGCCGATGATCGAGCGGGCGAGCATCTGCTGCGCCTGCACCTTTTCCATCGGCGACCAATAGGTCTCGATGTCGTCGATTGGCGGCTGGCTCAGTCCGCGCGTGCCGCGAAACATGTTGGTGAAGGACATCTGCTGTGTCGTCGCAAGTCGGCGTGCCACGGCATCGGTTTCGGCGGCGATCACGTTGACGCCGACCATGGCGTAGGGCTGCGACTGCTGCTCCGATGGCTTGAAACGCGTGCGATAGATCTGCAGCGCCTGGAGAAGAAGTTCGGGCGCGAAATGGGAGGCGAACGCATAGGGCAAGCCGAGTTCGCCCGCGAGCATGGCGCCAAAATTGCTGGAGCCGAGAATCCAGAGCGGCACGTCGGTGCCGGCAGCCGGAACCGCCTGTATCCGCTGGTTCGGGCCGGCCGGCGCGAGAAATGCCTGCAGCTCAAGCACATCCTGCGGGAACTGATCGGCTGACTCCGGCGACCGGCGTAAGGCGCGAAGTGTCATCTGGTCGGTTCCCGGCGCACGGCCGAGTCCGAGATCGATGCGATCGGGAAACAGGCGCGCCAAAGTGCCGAACTGTTCGGCGATGACATAAGGAGGGTGGTTGGGCAGCATGATGCCACCGGCCCCGACGCGGATCGTCTTCGTGCCGGCAGCGAGGTGGGCGAGGACAACCGATGTCGCGGCACTCGCGATACCTATCATGTTGTGGTGTTCGGCAACCCAGATGCGCCGGTAGCCCCACTCTTCCGCATGCGCGGCTAAATCGCGTGCGTTGTCGAGTGCGCCACGGGCGTCCGTCTCCTCCGTCACGCGAACAAGTTCGAGGATGGAAAGAGCGGCCATGGCAATACCTTTGTAATCAACAAGTGGAGGCAGCCGCTGAAGACGGCTGCCCTAATCAAAAGGTATATGGAGTCCGCGACGCGCCCGAACAATGGTTGGGACGTCTGCTTTTTTTGAGATCGGGTTGCCCGGCCAATGATCCCGGCCTAGGCCACCGTCTTGCGGTTCCAGCGCCCGCTCATCTTCGCGGCACTGCCGCCGAATGTCAGGCCAAGCATGATCGCCGCCCTATAAAGACGGATGAGGACGACCACGACGAAGGCGAGCGCTCTGGACCGCAGACCCTTGATGCGATCCGAGCGGATAATGGAGACCAGGCCCGCGGCCGGCGACAGCGCCACGGCGAGCGTGCGCGCGACCCAGCGCAGCCGCCAGGCGGACTTGGCCTGGATGCGCACGAAATCATGCGCGGTGTGCCGGTCCCATTTCTGCGCGAGCTCAGCGAAGGTCTTGCGCGCGGGATGATAAACGACCATGCCCGGGCAATAATGCGTGCGATAGCCCTGACGGAGCGCGCGCTGCCCCCAGTCGCGGTCCTCGGCGACCTCGATGCCCCCGAAGCGGCCGACCGCCGAGAAAACCTCGGCGCGGATGGCCAGATTGCCGGTTCCGGTAAAGCCCTGTTTGGCGATGTATTCCTTCATTCGATAGGCGAACACGCTCTCGTAGGCTTCGAGCATCGTCAGATGATTGGTGTCTTCATAGGCGATGCGCACATCGCCGCCCAGGATCGAGCGCTCGGGATCGCTCGAGAATTGCCGCTCGATTTCGGCAAGCCAGCCATTGCCCGCAAGGCAATCGGCATCGATGAAGGCCAGTATCTCGCCGCTGGCACGCGATACACCACGGTTGCGCGCCGGCCCCGGCCCCGGAATAGATTCCGAGAGCAGCGTGACGGATGCAAAGGCGGCGCAGGTCTCGACCGGCAGCACCTGCGACCCGTTGTCGACCACGATGATCTCGACCGCTTGCTTCACACCTGCCTGCTCGGCCAGTGACACAAGGCAGGCGCGAAGCGCCTGAGGCTGGTCAAGATGCGGGATAATGACGCTGATCATTGACGTCCAATCTGCGGTCGAACAGGGTTCGGTAAGCGTCGAGATAGCGGTGCGCCTCGGCCGTCCAGCGGAAGCTGCGCTCGGCAACGGCGCGGCCGAGCACACCCATTTCCTCGCGCCGCTCGCGATCGTCCACGAGCGAGACGATGCCTTCGGCGAGCGCCCGCGGCGAATGTTCCGCCACGACCATCGCCGCATCGCCCGCGTCGTTCGTCGCCTGACGCAGATTGAATTGCACGATCGGTAGGCCGAGCATCATATATTCGAACACCTTGTTCATCGACAGCTTGTCGTTGAAATCGTTTGGTGGATCGGGAATGATCCCGACATTGAGCGCCGAAAGATGCGCGAGCAGCGACGGTCCGCTGAGATAGCCGGTGAAGCGCAGCCGGTCGCCCAGCTGTCTTTCGGCGGCGAGCGCCTTCAAGCGGCCGAATTCCGGCCCGTCACCGATAATCAGGCAATTGATGTCGTCGCGCTTCTGCACGTGAACAATGTCGTGCATGGCCTCGACCAGCGTATCCACGCCATCCTGCGCGCCCATGATGCCGATATAGCCTATCAGGTGCTTGCCGGGAACGACGAGCGATTGCTCCGCCTCCGTCAGCCTGAAGCGCGAGGCCTCGGGATAGCTTTTGACCACAACCACCTTATCGGGAGACATTCCGCCGCGGGCCACTGCAATATCGCGGAACGTCTCGTTGGTGGCGATGCTGACATCGGCGACGCGGAATGTCTGGCGTTCGAAGAACTGCACCAGCCGATAGAAGAAATCCTTACGGCCGAATTTGCTGACATAGAGCTCGGGGCTCAGGTCATGATGATCGAACACGAAGTAGGTGCCAAACAGGATCTTGTGTACCAGAGCCACGAGAAACATCAGGTCCGGCGGATTACAGGCCTGGATGGCATCGATGCGCTGCCGGCGGCGAACGCGGAACGACAAATAGAGCTGGTTTATCAGCGCCGTCGCGTACTCTCTGAAATAGCCGGCGGCCGTGTCGGCCTCGCGCAGCGGATGACGATAGATATGAATGTCGTTGATCACCTCATAGGCCTCGTTGTGGCCTTTGCCCATCGGGCAGATCACGGAGACTTCATAACCCGCGTCGTTGAGCGCCTGCGCTTCCTGCCAGACGCGACGATCGAACGGAACCGGAAGGTTCTCGACCAAGATTAGAACGTGTTGTGTCATAGAAATGGTGGCCTCCCATACGCGTCTGGTGAACACGCTGAGCCACGACCATACGATCTCGCCACGTTAACTCTCTAGTTAGCTAACAGGATAAGCGATAGACCTTTTGTGTAACTACCGCTCAATCTTAAGAGCGGCTATGAACACTACAGGTAATACTTGCATCAATGCTTTCAAGCATAGTGTCTCGAGTGGTTGCAAAGGAAGTGGCGGGCTGTGTCAAACACTGTTTTGAAAGCGACGGGACGGAACGTCGTGATATGCCCGATAACCGCAGGCGACATCGCCTCGGTCGCGGACTTCCTGCATGCGGAACTGAACAGCCGGCTCTCGCCCGCCCTATGGGCCTCCGCGATCCGTCCCTCATGGCAAACCACGGCACCGAACCACGGCTTCATGCTTATGTGTGACGGGCACGTTGTTGGCGCGCAGGTCGCCTTCTATTCGGAGCGCCACGTCAGCGATCTCACGGAAAATGTCTGCAATCTATCCGCCTGGTGCGTTGACGAAAATTACCGCTCGCACGGCCTGAGATTGATCCGGGCTATACTTGGCCAGCAGGGTTATACTTTCACCGACCTATCGCCGAGCGGCAACGTCGTTCCCCTAAACCGGCGCCTGAACTTCAGCGACCTGGATACCGCCGCCGCACTGATCGTCAACTTACCGGTGCCACGTATCGGGACCGGCATCCGCATCATCTCCGACCGAAAGGCAATCGAGACCAGCCTCGACGGACGCGATCTTGAGATCTATCGCGACCACGCCAATGCGCCTGCCGCACACCACATTGTCGTCACGCGCGGCCAGCAGCGCTGCTATGTGATATTTCGGAGAGACCGGCGCAAGCGCCTGCCGCTGTTCGCCTCGATCCTCTACGTCGGCGATCCCAAGCTTTTCCAGGACGCCGCGCAGCAAGTTTACGGCTACCTGCTGACCCACTTCGGCATCCCGATGACTCTGTTGGAAAACAGGCTCGGCGTTGCCCGTCCACGCTTGTCGATCGCGCTTCGCTCGCCACGACCTAAGATGTTTCGAAGCAGCAGACTGGGGGCCGACCAGGTTGACTATCTCTACAGCGAACTCACGTGCGTGCCTTGGTAGTAGGGGAGTAGGTACACATGCAATCAGCAATCAAGATCAACCTGTCCCACCTCGTTCTCCAGGCCGCGCAGAAATACGCAGACCTACCCGCGCTCACATACAAGAGTGAAACCGTAAGCTACGGCGAGCTGTGGAGACGGGTCTGCGGCTTTGCCTACGCCCTTCGCGACCTCGGCCTGCAGCGAAGCGACCGCGTGGCCGTGTTGCTCGAAAAGCGGACGGAGACGGTGGTCTCGATCTTCGGCACGACGGCGGCAGGCGGCGTTACCGTTCCGGTCAATCCGCTGCTGCGGCCGCAGCAGGTCGCCTATATCCTCGCAGACTGCAATGTCCGCGTCCTAGTGACATCGCACGATCGGCTGCTGCAGCTGCAGGAACACATCGCCGATCACCCGGCCCTCGAGCATATCGTGCTCGTCGATCAGGCCTCGGGCGATATACGGGGGCTCGACATCAGTAAGGTCCGCCTGCATGGCTGGGCGCCGTCGTTTTCGCAGGAGCAGGAAACCGCGTCATCCATCGTCGCCGTCGATTACGATATGGCGGCCATTCTGTATACATCGGGAAGCACCGGAAAGCCGAAGGGCGTCGTTCTCAGCCATCGCAACATGATTGTCGGCGCGGAAAGCGTCAGCCATTATTTGAAGAACGGTCCTGAAGACACCATTCTCTCGGTTCTGCCGCTGAGCTTCGACGCTGGCCTCAGCCAGCTGACGACCGCGTTTAATTCCGGCGCGCATGTCGTCTTGATGAACTATTTGCTGCCCGGCGATGTCATACGCCTCTGCGAGAAACACAAGGTGACTGGTATCACCGGCGTACCGCCGTTCTGGATCCAGGTGGCAGCACTCGACTGGCCTGCCGAAACGGCTGCGCGACTGCGCTACTTCGCCAACACTGGCGGCCGCATGCCAAAGGCGACGCTTGATCGGTTGCGCAGCCTGTTTCCCCAAGCCCTTCCCTATCTGATGTATGGCCTCACCGAAGCGTTCCGTTCAACCTACCTCGACCCGTCCGAGATCGACCGCCGGCCGGATTCGATCGGCAAGGCGATCCCCAACGCGGAGATTCTCGTGGTCCGGCCCGATGGTTCGCGCTGCGATCCGGGCGAGCATGGCGAGCTTGTCCATCGCGGCCCGCTCGTCTCGATGGGCTATTGGAACGACCCCGCCCGCACCGCCGAGCGTTTCCGCCCGGTGCCGGGGAGCGAGGCGAGCTGGCGTGCGCCTGAGCTCGCCGTCTTCTCGGGCGACACCGTCGTTGCCGACGAGGAGGGCTTCCTGTTCTTCGTCGGTCGGCGCGACGAGATGATCAAGACATCGGGCTACCGCGTCAGCCCCACCGAAATCGAGGAAGTGGCCTACGCCACCGGCCTTACCAAGGACGCGGTCGCGCTCGGCGTCGAAGACGGCGCGCTCGGCCAGCGGATCGTGCTGGTCGCGAGCCCGATCGCCAGCTCGCTCGATGTCAGCGCCCTTTTGACCGCATTCCGCCGGACCCTGCCGCAGTACATGGTTCCGTCGCAGGTTGTTGAAATGAGTGCCATTCCAACCAATCCGAACGGAAAGTTCGATCGGGTTCTATTGAGGGAGCAATTAGGTTCGTGAGTTCGCACCCTTCCATTTCCATGTTCGAGCCGGTCGGAAGCTGTATGGCCGTGGGCGGCATACCACTGGATCGCTTGGCCGAGCGTGTCGGATCGACGCCGTTCTTCGCCTATGACCGGGGCCTGATCACCTCGCGCATCGGCTATCTCCGCTCGATTTTGCCCGCCGACGTCAAGCTCAGCTACGCGGTGAAGGCCAACCCGATGGCGGCCGTCGTCCAGCATCTCGCCGGCCTCGTCGACGCATTCGACGTCGCCTCGGCATACGAGATGAAGGCGGCACTGGACACGCCGGTACCGGCAAACAACATCAGCTTCGCCGGTCCCGGGAAGACGACGGCGGAGCTGACGCAGGCCGTTGCGGCGGGCGTGACAATCGAGATGGAATCGACCAACGAGGCAGCCCGCGTCACCGATATCGGCCACAAGCTCGGCATCCGGCCGCGCGTGGCCTTGCGCGTCAATCCGGATTTCCAGGTCAAGGGCTCCGGCATGCGCATGGGCGGCGGCCCGCAGCAGTTCGGCATCGATGTCGAGCAGGTTCCGGATCTCCTTCAAACGCTCCGTGTCACCGATCTCGATCTCCTCGGTTTTCACGTCTTCGCCGGCTCGCAGAACCTGCACGCCGATATCCTGTGCGAAGCACTGACGCGCAACGTCGCGCTGCTAATGGGGCTTGCGGATCAATCGCCGTGGCCCGTTCGCTATCTGAACCTCGGCGGGGGCTTCGGTATTCCCTATTCCGAGAAGGATCAGCCGCTCGATCTGGTGCCCGTCGGCGCCAAGCTAAAGGAGCTGATCGAAGGCGAAATCCGGCCGCAGCTGCCCGATGCGCGCGTAACGATCGAGCTCGGCCGATACATCGTCGGCGAAGCCGGCGTCTACGTCACGCGCGTGGTCGACCGAAAGGTGTCGCGCGGGCGCACCTATCTGGTGGTCGACGGCGGCATGCATCATCAGCTGGCGGCATCGGGCAATCTCGGCCAAGTCATCCGCCGCAACTATCCTGTCGTGATCGGCAACCGGGTGCAGGAAAGCGAGCGCGAGGCAGTCTCCGTCGTCGGCTGTCTGTGCACGCCGCTCGATCTGCTTGCCGACAACGTGATGCTGCCGCCGGCCGAGATCGGCGACCTCGTCGTCATCTTCCAGGCCGGGGCCTATGGCCTGACCGCCAGTCCGACGGCGTTCCTCGGGCATCCGATGCCGGTGGAAGTTCTTGTCTGATTTGATTTCACCGGCGGGTAGCCGGCAACATTAAGAGGGCTATCATGAATTCGTCTACCTTCGAGGCCGTCAAGGACGTCATCATCGAAACGCTCGGCATCGAAGACCGGGATCGGATCGAGACCGCCGCAACGCCGCTACTCGGCAACATTCCGGAGCTCGATTCCTTCGCTGTGCTGAGCCTTGCGGCCGCGCTCGAAGAGCGTTTCGGCTTCCAGATCGACGATAGCGATTTCACCGGCGAGGTGTTCGAAACCGTCGGATCGCTGGCGCAGTTCGTTGACCGCAGCCTCATTGATCGCAAGCAGCTTCACTAGCAACCGTGGCTTCGCGGCCAATCAACGGTGGGGGATAAATTGGCAGTCATGGAACGAGATCGTCCGATCACGCGCGATACGGAAGGGGCTTCGCCGGCGCTCTCCGTCATTATCGTCACCTATAACAGCGCGGGAGCGCTGCCGCCGCTGCTCGATTCGATCCCGGCGGGTCTTGCCGGCATCGACCGCTTCGAGGTCCTGATCGCCGACAACGAATCCAAGGACGGATCGGCGGAGCTGGCCGAAGCGCATCCGGTTTCGCCGACCGTGATCCGCATGGGCTACAATGCCGGCTATGCGGCTGCAATCAATGCGGCGGCGGCGCGGGCGCATCCGGGATCGCATCTGCTCATCCTTAATCCCGATCTCAGGCTCTACCCCGACGCGGCGCGACCGCTTATTGAGCGGGCTGAAAAGACTTCAACCGGCGTTGTTGTTCCGCTCAACTACACCGAAGAAGGTCGGGTCGATCCAACGCTCCGGCGCGAGCCGTCGATTATGACGGCCTGGGCCGATGCTCTGCTCGGAGGTACGCTTGCGATGCGCGTTGGTCTCGGAGAAGTCATCGGCGGCGAGGCGCGCTACGGCCGCAGCGGCACCGTGGAATGGGCGACGGGATCAGCGCTGCTGGTATCCGCGCGGGTGCGGGACTTGATCGGTGCTTGGGACGAATCCTTCTTTCTCTACAGCGAGGAGGTCGATTATCTCCGGCGCGTTCGCGAGGCCGGCTTCGAGGTGGTGTTCGAACCGCGCTCGCAGGTCATGCATGAAAGCGGCGGCAGCGGCCGAAATGCGCGTCTCTTCGCACTGATGACCGCCAATCGCATCCGCTACTACGGCCGCCACCACAATGCACTGCAGACATCGCTCTTCAGGCTGGGCATTGCACTCGGGCAGGCGATCCGCTGCTGGCGGGGAGCGGCGCACCGGGCGGCGCTATCGAGCGCACTGATGCCGCTGAAATCGCCGACCGAATTCATGGCGATCCGCCGGAGCTGAGAATGGCAAGGACGGCGCTCCGGATCATCAACTTTCACGGCATCGGCGAGCCTGAACGGCCGCTGGAACCGGGCGAGGCCCCCTATTGGCTGAGTGTCGCGCGGTTCAACGACATGCTCGACCGTATCGCCGATCACCCCGACCGCGACGCCTTGGCGATCACCTTCGACGACAGCAACACCTCCGACCTCACGATCGCAGCACCTGCGCTCGCCAAGCGTGGCCTGACGGCGCGGTTCTTTGTGCTGACCGGCCGGATCGGCGAGCCGGGATCGCTGGACAAGGCCGATATCAGCGCGCTTGTTGACATGGGCATGCCCATCGGCAGCCACGGCATCGCCCACCGCGACTGGTCGAGCCTTGCCCCGGCCGAACTCGACGAGGAATTGAAGACGTCGAAGAGCGTGCTGGAAGAGGTGTGCGGTTTCGAGATCACGGACGCGTCCATCCCCTTCGGCCGATACAACGCCGCCGTTTTGTCGCGGCTGCGGCGTGCGGGATACAGATGCGCCTATTCCAGCGACAAGGGGAGCGCCGATTCCGCTGCGTTCCTTCAGGCCCGAACCTCGGTTCGATCCGACACGACGGATGAAGCGCTGAGCGACGTGCTGTCGGGAGACATGCCCGCCATGAGCCGACTGCGGAGAGCGGCCCGCATGCAGCTGAAGCAATGGGTCTGACCCCCTAGCGCGGCCCCCAGCAGTCAGGATTGCGCCGAGGCCCGAACCGCCGCTTCGGCTCCCATCACGCCATTGAGGTTGGCCGCCCCCTCGGCCCTCACGCGCGGCAAGCTTGCCGGATATTCCCGCTGCACGAAGTCGATGATCTTCTCGCGCATCTCGCAGCGCAGGTCGAAGGTCTTCGGCGCATTGGAGGCCGAGATGAGGATGCGGATTTCCATGACGTTTTCGCGGAAATCGGTGACCTGCACGGCGACCACCCGCTTGTCCCACAGCTTGGAGGCGGCGGCTATTTCCTCGACCTTCGTGCGGATAACGGAAACCGGCACCGAATAATCGAGATAGATCATGACGGTACCGATCAGCGAGGAGCTCTCTCGTGTCCAGTTCTGGAAAGGGTTCTCGATGAAATAGCTGAGCGGCAGGATCAGCCTTCGCCAATCCCAGAGCTTGACCACGACATAAGTAGACGTGATCTCCTCCACATTGCCCCACTCGCCTTCAACGATCAACGCGTCGTCTATGCGGATAGGCTGCGTGATCGCAAGCTGGATGCCGGCAAAGACATTCTTTAATACCGGCTGCAAGGCGAGGCCGAGCACGATGCCGGCAACGCCCGCCGAGGCGAGCAGGCTGACGCCATATTGCTGCACGGCCGGAAAGGTCATCAACCCTGCCGCGATGGTGATCGCGACGATCATGAAGGCGGCGATACGCTCGCCGATGCGCGATTGGGTGACGTGGGTACGAGCCAGCAGATTGTCTTCGGCGTCGAGCTTGAAGCGACGCAGATAGACCGTCATCCAGATGTGCAGTGTGGTCTTGGTGATCCAGCCGACGACGGCGATGAAACCCAAGAGCAGGATGTGGCGGATGAACTCCGCCTGCGGCGTCGTTAGCGGCGCGATCGTGGCGCCGAGCGACAGCGTGAGGGTCAGAATGCTGAGCCTAAGCGGCCGGCGGCCGCGCGAGACCAGCGATCGCCAGAACAAATCCCGCGTTTCGACCACGCCGCTCAGAAAGCGAAAAGCGAGACGATGGATCATCAAACCCATGGCCAGTGCAGCGGCAAGGACACCGATGCTTACAAGCCAAGCGGGCAGCCACGCTGTTGCCTCCTGAAAGTGGAGAATGAAACGTTCCATACGACATCAGCTAGAGTGCAATGCAGCATAGGAAAGGTCGAGGCGGTGAAAATCATCCTTGTCGTGACCGGTCGCGCTTGCGGGAGGCACCGCGCTTTAGACAGAAAAGCCCCGGTCTCAACGTGACGTCAGAGCCAGCGAAACCGGGCTCTGCCGCGTCGATCGATGCGGTGAAGTGCGATCGGCGTGGATCTGCCGCTAATCGTATCGAGCAGTCGGATACTCTGTTTTCCGGCCACGAGCGCGAGGAATCGCGGACATCCGCGGATCGTTCTGCCGTTATCGTTCTCGGTAAAGATGCAGGGTACGGAGAGAACCGTCCCATACACGTTCATTCGTCCACTTTTTGGCATGCGCAAATCCTATTCGCTTTGCGTCGCCGTGTAGTAGAGCCGTGATTCCGGCATGTGACAATCTCGTGATAATTTTGGACATGTGTGAAATCACCGGCCTCTTGCATTTTCGCAGTCGCTGATAGTGCCCGCGCTAAGACGCAGCACGACACCAGCTGCGGGCAAGGCCGGCGACCTAGCCTTCTTGTCGACAGCGGGCACCCCCCGTTGGGGGGAGACCACCTACAATTTCAGGTTCGGACAAGCCACACAACCTACTCTGCGGCTCATAGCTGCGCGGGCTTGGGTGACCGATTCTTCATTCAGACCTTGGGGCCGGAAGCCGCCTGCCGGCCGCTATCGGAATTTCGACCCGGCTTTTTATTGACGCCATTTGAACACTTGGGATTGATGAGCATGACGACGGTTGCATCCACGCTGACGATAACGCAGATCAGATCCCTCTCGTCCGCGGCGGTCGCAGCATGGACAACCGACGACATCGCGTCGCTATCCACGGCCCAGGTCAAGGCCCTATCGTCCTCTCAGATCGCGGCGCTCGACGTCGAGGACGTCGAGGCGATGAACTCGCAGCAGCTCAGCGCAATCGCTAAGACTTCCATCGTCGGCTTCACCTTCGATCAGCTGCACGCGCTCAACAAATATGCCATCGAGAGCCTGACATCCGTCCAGGTCTCCGCCCTGACCACGTCGCAGCTGAGCGCCTTGACGACCGAGCAGTCGGAAGCCCTGACCCCGAACCAGATCAAGGCGCTGTCCACCGCGCAGCTCGCGGCACTCAGCCCCGAGGATATCGCGACCTTTTCGACCGCCGATATCGCCGCCATCACCAAGGCCATCCAGGGTCTCGGGACGGCGGCACTCGCGGCTCTTTCTCCCGATCAGATCGCAGCCTTGAACACGAGCGCTGTCGCGTCGATGACGAGCAGCCAGATCGGCGCATTGAGCGCCGACCAGGTCGAAGCGTTTTCACCGGCGCAGATGGCGGCAATGACGTCTGCGCAACTGGCAGCACTCGGACCCGATGACATAGCCATGCTGTCGCTCGAGGATATTGCCGCGATCAACACCAAGGCCATGAAGGGCTTGAACCTGTCGGCCTTGTCGCCCGAACAGATCGCGGCGCTGACGACGGCCCAGGCGAACACGCTGACGACGGCGCAGCTCGCCTCGCTCGATATCGGCCAGATCGAAGCGTTCTCGCCAGCCCATATCGCCTCGCTCAGCTCCAGCGCGCTGGCGAGCCTCACAACCGAACAGATCGGAGCTCTCAGCCCCGAACAGGTAGAAGCCTTCACGCCGCAGCAGGTCAAGGCACTTACCTCCGACCAGCTTGCCGTTCTCAACCAGGACGGCATCGCTGGGTTTTCGACCGCCGATATCGCAGCCATCAGCAGCAAGGCCATCGCGGGCCTCAGCCCGGGCTCCATCGCGGCGCTGTCAACCGTGCAGATCGCCGCCCTCGGCACTGGTTCGATCGCGAGCCTGACGACCGAGCAGCTCGGGGCCTTGAACGACGAACAATTCAAGGCGCTATCGTCGGTACAGGTGAAGGCGCTGAGTTCCGGGCAGCTCGCCGCACTCGACGCCGCCGATATCGAAGCCTTCTCGACCGCCGCGATCGCCGCGATTTCCAGCCGCGCCATGTCGGGACTGAGCACGGATGCGCTCGGCGCGCTTTCATCGGCTCAGATCGCCGCCATGTCCACGAGCCTGATCGCCAACCTCACCGGCAGCCAGCTCGAAGCCTTGAGTGCAGACCAGATCGCGTCGTTCTCGACCAGCCAGATCACCTCGCTCGGCGCACAGATCGCTGGCTTCAGCACAGGGCAGCTGGAAGGGCTTTCGACCTCAAAGATCGCGGCGCTGAGCACGGCCGCAATCGCCAGCCTGACGACCGAACAGATCGACGCGCTGAGCGTGGAGCAGGTCGAGGCCTTGACGCCCGCGCAAGTCAAGGCGTTGAGCGCGGCGCAGATCGCGGCCTTCGGTGCCGACGATATCGCAGCCTTCTCGACAGCCGATATCGCCGCGATAACCAGCAAGGGCTTCACCGGCCTCAACATGGATTCGCTCTCGACCGCGCAGATCGCGGCGCTGTCCACCGCGCAGATCGCGAACCTCGGAACAGACCAGCTGGCCGCGCTGACCACCGACCAGACGGAAGCGTTGTCGCCGACGCAGGTAAAGGCGCTGAGTTCGGTTCAGCTAGCTGTGTTCGACGCCGAGCACATCGCAACCTTCTCCACCGACGATATCGCCGCCATCACCAGTAGGGCCATAAACGGCCTGACCACCGATATCATCCCGACCTTGTCCACCGCCCAGATCGCGGCGTTGAACTCGACGGCGATCCCACGCCTGACGAGCGGCCAGATCGCGGCACTCAGCACCGATCAGGTCGAGGCGCTGACACCGGCACAGGTCGCATCGCTGACCTCCGTACAGCTCGCAGCGATCGATGCCGATCACATGGCGACCTTCTCGACCGCCGATATCGCGGCGATCACCAGCAAGGCCATACCGGGTCTCAGCACAGACATCATCGCCACTTTCTCTACCGGCCAGATTGCTTCGCTGACGACCGCGCAAGTCAGCGCGCTGAAGACGACACAGCTTGCGGTTTTGAACACCAGCCAGGTCGAGGCGCTCACCCCGGCGCAGGTGGCATGGCTGAGCTCGCTGCAGCTCTCGGCGCTTGGCGAAGACGGCATCGCAACCTTCTCGACGGCCGATATCGCCGCGCTCTCGAGCAAGGCGATCCCCGGCCTCAACATGTCCAGCCTGACCTCGGGGCAGATCGGCGCACTCACGACCGCCCAGGTCAACGCGCTGAAGACCCTGCAGATCTCCACCTTGGGCACCAACCAGGTCGCGGCGCTCACCACCGCCCAGATCGCGGCCTTGAGCACGACCTCGATCGCCAGCCTGACGACCGATCAGCTCGACGCCCTCGGCTCGGCGCAGGTAGAAGCTCTGTCTCCGCTGCAGGTGATGTCGCTGACCTCGTTGCAGCTTGGCGTGCTCGACGCCGGCGATATCGCGACTTTCTCGACCGCCGATATCGCCGCGATCACCAACAAGGCGCTGCCGGGCCTGAGTACGGACGTGCTTGCAACGCTCTCAACCGCCCAGATCGCGGCCATGAGCACGAATGCGGTCGTGAGCCTGACGAGCGACCAGATCGGCGCTCTCAGCACAGCACAGGTCGAAGCCTTGTCGCCGGCGCAGGTGAAGGTTTTGAGCTCCGCGCAGATGGCCGCACTCGGCGCCGATGATATCGCCACCTTCTCCACCGCCGATATCGCCGCGATCACCAACAAGGCCATCTCGGGCCTCAGCGGCGACGCTATCGAAGGCCTGACGAACGAGCAGATCGCAGCGCTCAACACCAGCGCGATCGCGAGCCTCACCAGCCTGCAGATCGGCGCGATGAGCACGTCGCAGATCGAGACGCTGTCGCCCGTGCAGGTGGCGGCTCTGACATCGCTGCAGTTCTCAGCGCTTTCTGCTGAGGACATCGCGACCTTCTCGACCGCCGATATCGCGGCAATCACCAACAAAGGCTTGCCCGGCCTCGGCACTGATGCGGTTGCAGGCCTAACCACCGCTCAGATCGCGTTGCTGAGCACCAGCGCTCTTGCGAGCCTCACGAGCACCCAGGTCGCAGCACTCGGCACAGACCAGATCGCCAAGCTTTCGACCGCACAGGTGAAGGCGCTGACATCGGCGCAGGTCGCAGCACTCGGCGACCATGTCAGCGTTCTCTCCACCGACCAGATCGCCTTCCTGACGCCAGCGGGCATCACGGGTCTGACATCCGATCAGGTCGACGCGCTGAACAGCGCGCAGCTGCACACGCTCAGCACCAGTCAGATCGCCGCGATGACTACCAAGCAGGTCGCGGGGCTTAGCACCGGCGACATGGCCGGACTGACCACCCAGCAGCTGGCGGCCATGAGCTCGTCCGGCGTTTCCGGCCTGTCGACCAGCCAGGTCGCGGCCCTCAGCAACACACAAATCCTGGCGCTTTCGACCAAGCAGATGGCAGCCCTCAGCTCCTCTCAGGTCGGCGCGCTGCGCACGGACGACATAGCGGCACTCTCCACAGCACAGATCGCCGCTCTCTCGGTTGGCGGGATCGCGGGATTGAACTCGCAGCAGCTGGCGGCGCTTTCGACCGCACAGGCGGAGGCGCTCACCAGCAACCAGGTCGGAACGCTGAATTCCAGCCAGCTCTCGGTCCTCGGACCTGAGGATGTCGTGACCTTCTCCACCAAGGATATAGCCGGGATCACGTCAAGCGCGCTGGGGGGAATGTCGACGGATACGATCCGGGCCCTGACCACAGCGCAGATCGCCGCGCTGAGCAAGAATGCGATTGCAGGTCTGACCACCCAGCAGCTTGCGGCACTCAGTACCGCCCAGGCGGAAGCGCTGACCAGCAGCCAGATCAGCGGCCTGAGCTCCTCGCAGCTTGCCGCCCTCACCGCCGATGACATTGCAACCTTCTCGACCAAGGATATGGCGGCCATCGGCTCCGGCGCCATCGCCGGCCTTTCGACCGGCACGATCGCGGCGCTCTCTGCGAGCCAGATCGCGGCGCTGAACACGGCAGCGATCACGGGGATGACGACCGGGCAGATCTCGGCGCTGCGGACCGATCAGGTGGAAGCGTTGACGTCAGCGCAGATCGGAGCCCTGAGCTCGAAGCAGACGGCGGCTCTCAGCACCGACGATATCGCCATCCTGTCGGCGAAGAACATTGCCGCGATCAACTCCGGCGCCATCGCCGGCCTGTCGGCAGCCGCACTCGCGACGCTGACGACGAGCCAGATCGCGGCGCTCAGCACTGCTGGCATCGCCGGCCTGACTGTCGATCTCATCAGCGCGCTCAGCAGCGACCAGATCGGCGCGCTGACGACGAGCCAGATCGCAGCCTTGAGCTCGCGGCAAATCGGAGCGCTTGGCACCGACGACCTCGCATCACTGACGACCGCCCAGGTCGCGGCATTGAGCACGGCGGGCATACCGGGCCTCAGCAGCGACCAGATTGCGGCATTGAGCACCGATCAGACCGAGGCCCTGACCAGCCTGCAGGTCGGCGCCCTGAACTCGAGGCAGATTGCCGCCCTGGGCACGGACGACCTCTCGCACTTCTCCACCGCGGACATCGCCGCCATCGGCTCGGGCGCGATCCTTGGCCTTTCGACCGCCGCGATCAGCGCGCTGTCGACCGCACAGATAGTCGCCATGAGCTCGGCTGGGATATCCGGTCTCTCCAGCGGCCAGATGGCCGCGCTCGGATCCAACCAGGTGGAGGTGCTGACAACAGCGCAGATCGGCGCATTGAGCTCCAAACAGGTCGCCGCCCTTGCCACCGACCGTATCGCGGCGCTTTCGATCGACCAGATCGCCGCCTTCGGCACGGCGGGGATCGCGGGCCTGACCAGCGATCAGATCAGTGCGCTCAGCGTGCGCCAGGTCGAGGCGTTCACCAGCGTTCAAGTAGGCGCGCTGAACTCGAAGCAGATCGCTGCACTCGGAACCGATGATCTCGACAGTTTCAGCACCGCCGACATGGCCGCGATCACCTCCAGCGCAATAACAGGCATTTCGACATCAGCGCTGGCCTCGCTTTCGGGCGACCAGATCTCGGCCCTTAGCCCCACCGGCATTGCAGGCCTCACCAGCGACCAGATCGGCGCGCTGCGCACCAACCAGGTGGAAGCACTGACGACCTCCCAGGTTGGCGCGCTGACCTCCAAGCAGATCGCGGCGCTGAACACAGCCGACATCAGCGCGTTTTCGCCGGAACAGATCGCGGCGTTGAGCACGGCAGGCATAGCGGGGCTCTCGACCGGCCAGCTCGTCGCACTGCATAGCGACCAGATGGAAGCGCTGACCAGCATCCAGATCGGTGCCCTCTCCTCGCGGCAGGTCGCGGTTCTGACCTCAGACAATCTCGACAGTTTCACCACGGCCGAAATCGCCGCGATCAGCTCGTCGGCCATCTCCGGCCTTTCGACAGCAGCCCTTGCCTCGCTCTCGCCAAGCCAGATCGCGGCGCTGAGCACCGCAGGCATCGCCGGCCTCAGCACCGACCAGATCGCCGCACTCAGCGTCGATCAGGCAGAAGCGCTGACCAGCCTGCAGGTGGGCGCGCTGAGCTCCAAGCAGATCGCGGCACTCGGAACGGATGATCTCGACAGCTTCTCGACGGCCGATATCGCCGCGATCAGCTCTGCTGCGATCTCCGGGCTGTCACCGGCGACGATCGCCTCGCTTTCGGCCGAGCAGATCGGCGCGCTGAGCACAGCCGGCATTGCCGGTCTTTCCACCGCCCAGATCGCTGCCTTAGGCACAAGCCAGGTCGAGATGCTGTCGACAAGCCAGATCGGAGCGCTGGGCTCGGCCCAAATCGCAGCGCTCAGCACCGGCGATATCGCCGTGCTCTCGGTCGAGCAGGTGGCGGCGCTGAGCGCGAAGGGGATTGCCGGCTTGAGCAGCACCCAGGCCGGCGCGCTCAACGTCGACCAGATGGAAAGGCTGTCCACAAGCCAGATCGCGGCACTCAGTTCGGATGCGCTGAAGGGTCTGACTTCGTCCAGCCTGGACGCACTGACACCCGCCAAGTTGGCGGCGATCAGCTCTGGCGCCATGAAGGGACTGTCGACGGACTTCATCGCATCACTCTCCACCGAGGAGATCGCGGCTCTGGGAAGTTCTGGGGTTTCAGGCCTGACCAGCGATCAGATTCACGCGCTGAGCACAGATCAGTTCAGCACCTTCTCCACTGACCAGATCGCGGCCCTGAGCTCGACCGGGCTTGCAGGATTGACGAGTGGCCAGCTGCAGACGCTATCGACCGAGGAGTTCGCGGCCATCACGCCAGGTTCGATCAAGGGGCTGACGACGGCGCTGTTTTCGACCCTGCCGTCGAGCGACATCGCGGCACTGACCACGGGCCAGGTGGCGGCGCTCAGCTATAGCCAGGTCGCGGCCATGAGCACGGCGCAGATCGGGATGCTGTCGACCACCCAGATCGGCGCGCTCAATGTGGTTCAGGCCGCAGCCCTTGGTCCGGATGACTTGGCAGGCTTCTCGCCCGAGAGCATCATCGCGCTCAGCTCCAGCGCGGTTTCGGGCTTGAGCACGAGAGCGCTCGGCGCGCTGACAGTGAGCCAGGCCGAAGCCTTCACGCCGGCTCAGATCAACGCGATGACCTCTGCCCAGGTGCAGGCGCTGACCAACGGCCCGCTCTCTGGCGCAAGCGCCGCCGCCGCGACAACGACCACGACGACGGCCACCACGCCGTCGGAGACAACGACCTCGGCCGCAGCATCGCCGGACACGAGTGAATCGTCTCAGGTTGCCTCGGTGATCATGTCCTATCTGGGATAAGCAGCTGATTGTGGGCGCGGCGGAATTCGATGCCGCGCCCGCAATGGTTCGTAGTTTCAGAGAAGAGCCTGAAAACGGCATTGATCGACAAGCCATTTATGGAGCATGTGGCGGAGACGTTCGTATTCAGTTGACCGCAAGGAAAGTCGCCTAGGCCATGTCGATGATGGAAGAGCCCGATGTTGTGATCATTGGCGCCGGCGCGGCCGGCACGGGTGCGGCCCGAACGCTCGCCAAGGCCGGTCTGAAAACACTGGTGCTCGAGGCTCTCGATCGCAAGGGCGGCCGTGCTTGGACGAAAACGGCAGCGGGCAGCGTCGTCGATCTCGGCTGCGGCTGGCTTCACTCCGGCGATCGAAATCCCTGGACCCGCATCGCCGGCGAGATCGCCATCGCGGTCGATCGCCGCCCGTCCGCCTGGGGCGGGCAATTTCGTGATCTCGGCTTCACTCCATCCGAGCGCGATGGGGCCCATATCGCCTTCGAACGGTGGACGGATCGCGTCTCCGCCACCCCGCCCCTTTCCGACATCGCCGCCGATGCGCTCGACCCGGCGGACGGCTGGACGAGTTACTTGCAAGCGCTCAGCGGCTACATCAGCGGCGACGAACTCGAACACATTTCCTGCAAGGACTACGCGGCTTACAACGAAGCCTCGACGGACTTCAACTGGCGCGTCGCAACAGGCTACGGCGCACTCGTCAGCGCCGCCATACCGGCCGAAGCAACGGTGAGGCTTTCGACGCCCGTTGAAGCGATTGGGCTCGATGGGGGTCGCGTCGAGATCAAGACATCGGTCGGCATCGTGCGCGCTGACGCGGTCATCGTCACCATCTCCACCAATATTCTGGCAGGCGACACGATCCGCTGGCCGTCGGTTTTGGATGCATGGCGAGAGGCGGCAGCCCGCTTGCCGCTTGGCGCCAACGAGAAGCTCTTCCTTGAAATCATCGGCTCCGCTCCCTTCGAGGACGAGACGCATCTTATCGGCGATCCCCGCGACGCATCGACCGGCAGCTACTATATCCGCCCCTTTGGCCAGCCCGTGATCGAATGCTTTCTCGGCGGTGCCGGCGCGCGCGGCGTGGCGGAGCGCGGCCATGAAGCTGCATTCGCGCGCGCCACGGATCAGCTCGCCCATCTGTTCGGCAGCAATATCCGGCGCAATCTCCGCCCGCTCATCGCATCGGACTGGACCAGGACGGCATCGATCGGCGGCGCCTACAGCCACGCTCTACCCGGCCACTCCGACGCCCGCCTTACGCTCGCGAGATCATACGACAAGCGCGTGTTCTTCGCCGGGGAAGCAACGCACAGCACGGACTTTTCGACCGCCCATGGGGCGCTGCAAAGCGGCGAGCGCGCAGCACACGAAGTCATCGCCGCGCTTCAGCTAAAACCGTGATAGATGTGTCCTTGGGTGACACACGGGCGTGCAATCGCAGAACCCGCGGCAAGTGTGGCGATTCATCGGTTTGAAACCTGTTCGTGCGACAAAGTCGGTTCAAGGGATACCCCCCTGAAGACCAAGCCGTGTTGCACAAAGGTACGGAAAAATGAGACCGTTCGCCGTTCTTTCTGCGAGAGTTTCTCTTGCTGCCGCTCTCTTCAGCGCGGGCACGCCGCTGATTGCAAACGCCACCGAGGATTGGATCGGATCGTCCCGCCAATGGTCGATCGGCTATGTCCACAATGGCGGCGAGCCCTATTGCGCGCTGGTTTGGGACAGCATGACCGGGAAGACCGTCGAGTTCCGCGAAAGCCTGAAGGATGCGTCCTGGCTGATCAAGAACGACGCGTGGTCGCTTCCTGATCATCTCGCCACCAAGGTTTCGGTGACCGGCAAAAGCAACAGCATGGAAGTGCCTGCCATCGGCGCCGACGGCAAGAGCCTGCGCGTCTGGAGCCTGCCCGGAAATTCCAATGCCGGCGGCGTTCAGGGCATTATTCGCGCCGCACTCAGCGGAATGGCCGACATCAACGTCTCGTTCCAGGGCAATGAACCCGACTGGGTCATCCCGACCTCGCGCATCTATCCTATGCATGCGACCTACGCGTCCTGCATCGAGCGGCTCTCGAACAAGAAGCCGGTGAAGATCGAAAGCGCCACGACGAACCCGTTCTAAATTCGTTGTTGCTGAGAGCTGCCAACGGACGGAATTCCGCTTCGGTTCCGGACGCAAAGTCGCGCCTGCGACGCGCTCCTTGCCTGCTATTCATCTGTCTAAAATAGCACTTGCCACAATGCTGCCGCTGGCGATATATCCCAGCCCAGGGTTGGAGACGTTAAGGTGCTGTCTCCCTCCGTCGGTGCCTGACGCGTGCATTTCGAACCACGTAGGACGAGCCTGATGGAGTTTTGCAG